>DASZWE010000647.1:0-2264 GCA_035546735.1 Puia sp. | reverse complement strand
TGGGAGGGCCCAGGACGACGATGTTGTTACGCGTGTTGGCGCTGGCAGGCAGCGCTGGCGTATTCAACATATTCTTTTGACAGGAGGTGAACGCTATGGCAGTGATGGCAATGGCCATCCGGGAATAGGTGCGCATGGTCGGGAAATTTGAGGTTACATGGATAGAACAAATATCTGCAACGGCGCAAGGGATGGCAATACACCAATTAGGGTATATTGCCTTGTCGGGGGCGCAGGGTCGCCCGGGTGCAAAAAAAAGTCAGGTTTGCGTTTGTCATGGGCTGGCCGGAGGGAGGGCAGCGGGGAGCTGTGGTGTGATCATGCCATATCGACGGGCCAGGCAGCAGTGACCAGAACAGTACAGGATTGTATGAAATTTGAAATTTTGTACATTTGGTTCAATTGCTTGAATCATTGACGAGCTACCTGCCATATAATGAGAAGAGTGACCAAGAGCTTTCCTGTCTGATCGCCGGTGGAGATGAACTGGCGTTCAGGGAGCTGTACCATCGGCTGTTGCCTTATCTGAAAGGCATGGGTATGAAGCTGCTCAAGTCGGAAGATCGTGTAGCCGAGGTGCTGCAGGAGTCATTGATCCGGCTATGGGTCCACCGGGAAAAATTGTATGCGGTGGAAGCACCCCGCGCCTGGGTATTCCGCATATTCTCCAATGAATGCTTCAGATATTTAAAGAAATATGGGTTACCACCTGTGCGGCTGGAGCTCCTGCCGGAATCCACTCTTCCGGAGGCTGCGGGCGGTCCGGAGCAGCGTTATGAGCTGCGTGAGACCCGTCATATCATCCGCGATGCGGTGCGATCGCTGTCACCCCGGCAGCGGGAGATCTACCAGTTGAGCCGGGAGAGGGGTTTGAAGGTCTCCGAGATCGCGGCAGAGCTTGGCCTGGCGTCCAAGTATGTAAAAAAGACGCTGATGACGGCTCTCCATAATGTCCGGCAGCAGCTGCTCAAATCCGGGAAGACCTGGCTGCTGGCGGCGATCCTTTTTGTTTTGCGATAAATTCCCTTAAAAAATATTTTTTCCCCGATGGGGGCCTTTTTGCTTTTTCGTGGGTCTATTGTAATGGTTGTCTTCAGGACAGCCAACACTACGCCATGGATAAAGCACGCTTGCTATATTTGATCCAGCGGTACGCCAATGATGCCGCCACTCCCGCCGAGCAGAAGGAGCTCTCGGACTTCATAGCGGACTCTCCCGATGATGAATTGTTTACGGAAGCATTGATGGAACAGATGGAGCGTCACCCATCGACAGACGGGGATGTACGTGCATTCGAAGGAATAGCCGACCAGGCGTTGTTGCTGAGCAGGCTGAACAGGCCGGAAACTTTGCCGGCAATGCCCCGGAGAAGACATATACAACCTTGGGTATGGGCCGCGGCCTGCGCTCTTGTCCTGGTCATCGGCGGCGTATATCTCGGCAGGTATTCAAGGAGCGGGCATACGGTGGTTGTCTCCGCGCCGCCCAAACCGGCCTCCACCGTCATTTCACCCGGGAAGAACGGCGCTATCCTGACGCTATCCGACGGGTCGACCATTGCGCTGGACAGTCTCGGTAATGGAAAGATCGCCACCCAGCAGGGGTCGGATGTATTCATCCGGCAGGGCAAACTGACCTATGCCGCCGCGTCGGCATCTTCGGGCGAGCCAGCTTATAATACATTAAGCACACCCAAGGGCAGGCAATATCATATCCAGTTGCCGGATGGGACGGAGGTCTGGCTGAATGCCGCCAGTTCCCTTCATTATCCCACGCTATTCAGCGGTGCGGACCGGGTAGTGGATGTTACGGGGGAAGCTTATTTCGAGGTGGCGAAGGACGCTGCGCATCCTTTCAAAGTCCGGCTGGGCAAAAGTCAGATCGATGTGCTGGGGACGAATTTCAATGTGAATGCTTATAACAATGAGCCGGCTATCGCTACTACGTTGCTGGAGGGCAGTGTACGATTCAGCACGGGTGATGGAAAGAGCCAGCTGTTGAAGCCGGGCGAGCAGACGCGTTTCGATCAGGCTACGCAGGCGTTGACGTTGACCGATACGGTGACAACCTCCAGCGTGGTGGCGTGGAAGAATGGCATCTTCGACTTTAACAATATGGGGCTGCGGGAGGTGATGCAGCAGCTGGAGCGGTGGTACGACATCGATGTGAAGTATGAGAAGAAGGTGCCGAAGATCAGCTTTTATGGAAAGATGACGAAGAATATTCAATTGGCGGACCTGCTGACCATTCTCGAGCGATCAAAA
>DASZWE010000646.1:0-10567 GCA_035546735.1 Puia sp. | reverse complement strand
ACGAACTGCATCCAGTTGAAATTGAATCCGCTAGTGGACTGGCAGACGACCTTTATCGTCTGTGCACCCGCAGCAAGGGTCACGCTGGCGCTGACGTTGCCCCATACCTGCCATCCGCCGGTGTTGGGTGCGGTGACCGTGGCCAGCACATTATTTTTTCCATCCATCACCTTGAACGTCGCGCCGTTATTGGGGCTCGACACCCGGAAGGTCGCCGTATACGTCCCCGTGGCCGCTACCGTCACATTGTAGACCACCTGGTTGCCGGGGCTGTTGAGATAGCTCACATCCTGACCGCCCCCCGCATCGGAAGTAGTTTCAGTTCTTACACCGATCATCGCATCATAGCTCTCGGCCTGGATGGCGCCCGGTATCGCCTTCCCGCTGGTGACAGGTGCGGATGCAGTCGTTTGCAAGGCAAATTGCATCCAGTTGATATTCCATCCATTGTCGGTGAGGGAGACGATCGTCAATGTCTGCTGACCGGCAGGAAGCGTCACGGAGGCGCTCACAGTAGTCCATGTCTGCCATCCACCGGTGTTGGGTACGTTGACGGTAGCCAATACGGTGCCTTTTGTATCCTGCATTTTGAAGGATGCGCCGGTCAAAGCGCTCGATACCCGGAAGCTCACGGTATAGGTCCCGGCAGAAGCAACATTCAGGTTATAAGTCATCTGGTCGCCTTTGCTGATCCAGCCTACATCCAATCCACCGCCCGCATCGGAAGTAGTCTCGGTGGCGACCCCTGACATGGTAGCATAGCTTTCACCCTGGATAGTGCCGGGCACGGATTGATAGGTGGTAGTGGTTGAGCTGGAAGAGGATGCCGCCTTGACGACAACATTCACCTGGTCGGAAGCTGTGGCGCCATTCGCATCCGTCACTTTCAGCTGTAATACATAAGTTCCTGCTATCAGGGCGCTGATGGTGGTCTGCGCCTGGGTAGAAGTTGCAATAGTGGCGGTGGAAGGACCGCTGATCTGGCTCCATGCATAAGACTTGATGGTCCCGCCTGTCTCGGTGCCTGTGCCGGTGAGCGTTATGCTGCTGGTGGGCAGGGTAATGGTCTGATCGGCGCCGGCATTGGCAACAGGAGTAGGTGCGGGGGTTGATGTCGAAGTGCCGCCGCCCACGAGGGTTGTATCTCCATGCTGCATCATCCATTGGAATAAGCTGGACGAGGCCCTGTAATCACCCATCTGGTTCTTACCAGTTTGCGAAGGCGCATTATTGGGGCCCAAAGCCGCTGCCGGCGCACAGGTCCAGTTAGTTGCATTGGGATCATACATGCTGTTCCAACAACAATGCGCGCCTCCGCCGAGATTCTCATAGGAAAAATACGCGGAGCCGGGCACCGAATCATTCATCGGTGTGGCTATTTGCCATCCGTCGCGAAAATTATCCGCACCGCTGCCTTCCAGGTAGAAGTAGCGTCCGCCATATTTCTTAGCCCATACTTTGTAAGCAGTGGCGCCGCGGGACCACGTGCTGAATGGCGAAGGCAACGGATCGGGCGTACCTTCCAGCGCGGTCAGCGTCGTTACGAGCTTCATACCCGTCTCATCTCCGGCGGTCTGCTCGAACTCGATGAGTGCGCCCGAAGTAAAAGCCCCCTGGCTCAACCCGGTGAGATGCACGGAATTACGCTTGATATGATATGTCTTTAACAGATAGGTCAGCAGGTTGTAATATGACGGAGCGGTGGGCCATACATTATTTATATAACACACCGTGATCAGGATGGGATAGTGCTTTCCATTGCCCAGTGTCACGCCGCCGTCCCAGCCATTGTTCAACCAATAGTGGGGACCATACACCACCAGCTTGCTGACATCGTTCACGCCGAGCTCGCCTTGTCCGGGCATCATGATGATGGCGGGACGGGAGGCCGTATCGGGATCGCCGGCCTTGAACATATTGGTTGGGCGCGAGATCCGCACATTCCATTTATCAGGCGTACAATAGGAACATGGCGTAATACTAATAGAGGTGTCGTACGTTGTGAAATTGTGTGTCTCAGAAGATTGCGCTCTTCCTGCACTGATGAGCACAAGAAGGCCCAGAAGGGTAGAGAATAGTTTCATAAGCTAATAATCAGAAATATTGAATTGGTTTGGCACAAGACGTTTCCACCAGCAGATCATACGATCGCTGTCACATGGCACATCTTTTTTTCAAAGGAAAATTTCTACGGGAATGAATGGATTTAGGCAGGCAGCCGCCATTAGATCATTTTCAAAGGAAAGGGTCGAATTAGTAAGGCGCCCTTTCACTTTCCATAATCATGCCAAACCGTGGCATGGGGATAAATTGCTACAGGAGTTTACAAACATGTAATAAACAAATCATGCAGGAGTATAAGACATGCCGGCTGCGAGTGTAGAATTGACAGTTATAAGGAACCGGAGGGGTCGCGCTTCTATAAGACCAACGGGTTCAGGGCCGATGCGGCCAGCCTTCCGGGCGGAAGACCCATCAGCCAGGTGTTCCAGTCATTGTTCTGCGCCGCATGCTGTGGTTCGCTGACACGGGCGCCATCCGCCATGTATATGATGGTCATGATCTCCCGCATTTTGTCGGAGTCATTACCGGGTGCGCAGTGAATGGTATTACCATAATGCCAGGTGGCATCCCCGGCCCGCATACCTGCGGGCCGGGTGACGGCGTATTGGTTTTCCTTGATATATTTTTTATAGCTGAGGTCGGATTCGTCGGAGATCTTTTGATCCATCACGGTGCCCTGGCGGTGACTGCCGCTGGCAAATGTCAGCATCCCCATCTCTACAGATATATCCACGAGAGGCATCCACATGGTAACGGTATTGGATGTGTCCAGCGGCCAGTAATACTGGTCCTGGTGCCAGGGTGTGGGACCCCCGCCGGGTTCTTTGAACAATGCCTGATCATGATAGATGCGCACATTGCTGACGCCTAGCAGGTCGGCCGCGATCTGTCCCAGTCTTTTGGAGAGGACCAGCTGGCGCACCGCTTCGTCCCCTTGCCAGAGGTTCATTATCTGGAGGAACGCCTTTCCATACGTATCCCGGTCGGCCAGCTTCCGTTTCTCCGTATTGAACCGCCTGACGGCATCGGTGATCACTGGCCGGTAGGCCCCCACTTCTTCAGAACTCAATACACCCCGTACAAGCAAATGTCCGTTTTCACGAAATTCTTCCCGCTGACTAAGGGTGATGTCCCGGTGTTCATCGAGGAGGGGCAAATTCTTTTGAGCGATCATGACAGGTGATTTGGATAAGCACGAAGTACGCTATTCGACAAGAGATAATAAATGGCCAAATTGATCAAAAAATGGGGAATATTACCCTTTAGACCATAATTCATTATATTTATCATTAAAAAAAGCAATGCTCAAAGCCTCCATAGAGGTGCTGCAACCCACGGCCGGACACTCGTTCCTCGTAAAAACTTTTGACGAGTCGGGTTTTAGGGCTCCCTTCCATTTCCATCCCGAATACGAGCTGACCTATATCGCGGCGGGCGTGGGCAAGCGCTATATTGGTAGTCATATGGCAGGCTTTCAGCCAGGCGACCTGGTGCTGCTGGGGCCTGATCTCCCCCATTGCTGGAAGCTGGAGCCGCCCGAGTCCACGGCTACTTCCATCGTCATACAGTTTGCCGGCGACTGCCTCGGGAAGGATTTCTTTTCATCGGGTGAGCTGAGCGCCATCCGCCGGCTGTTGGAATCGAGCCATTGCGGGATCCATTTCCCCCACCCTACGGTCATCACCCGTATCCAATCCATCGCAGAGGAAAAGACCGACTTCCGGAGACTGATCGGCCTGCTGGAAATACTCTATGAGCTGACAATGGAGAACGACTTCGTGTCCCTGGACACCCGGGGTATTACGGCGGGCATGACGCCTTCCGAAAGGGAAAGGATACATCCCATATTCGCCTGGCTCGTGGAGAATTTCCGGGGTCCGGTGACGCTGGAAAAAGCGGCTTCCATCGCAGGCATGTCGCCCAATGCCTTCTGCCGGTATTTCAAAAAGATAACCCGCATCACTTTTATGGATATGGTCATACAGCACCGGCTGGATTATGCTACCCGGCAGCTGATCCAGACCAATGATCCCGTCTCCTCCATCTGCTTCGACAGCGGCTTCGGAGATATATCTCACTTCTACAAAATATTTCGATCACGTATGCACGTTAGTCCCTTACATTACCGGAAAAAGTTCAGACAGGTGGCAAACGCGTAGTGCTTCTACGCGCATGTTCACGGGGTTTTTCCTACCCTCTTTTCTCGTGTTTTCCGATGGTTGAATGACCAAAAAATTCAAAGGATCACGGGCTATAGGACAAAGTAGGGCGGGCGTCCCGGAAGTAACCCTTATGTCTCAGTTAATTAGCGCGTTAGAGGGTTTTGACCCTGTTTTTTGCATACCAGCGCCGCTGTTTTGCCGTTATAGATACTGGAAAACCAATACCGACCTTTTAAAAACTTTGATCCTAAAACCCAATATTTCTATGAGTAACAAATTTACTTCGTACCTGCTTATGGTGCTTTTACTGCTGAGCGCATCTTCCTTGTACGCGCAGACCAATACTGCTCTCAGCTTTAACAGCGGTACACAGGACCATGCTACGACAACAAATGGTTTCGTTATTCCCCAGATGAATCCAGGCGACAACAGTTATTTGGGGATAACCGTTGAATTCTGGGTTTATATTCCCGCATACGAAACAGGCACGCATAGTTTCATTTCTCAAGGTGGTTCCGGACTCCAGTTCGCCATAGGCTACAATGACAACCACCACATTTATTTGGGCGACTTCTGGCAGGACGCCAACGTTAACCTGCCTGTAGCACAATGGAACCATATCGCGCTGGTATCTAACGCAAACGACTCCACATGGCTCTATCTGAATGGAGTAGCGGCGGACTCCGATTTGATAGGCGGCTACTTTTATATTGCTGCCGGTACGCAGTTGCAGCTGGGCACGGATGTCGATAGCACCACCTTCTTCACCGGCACCATCGACCAGGTTCGTATATGGAACTATGCACGTACTCCTGCCCAGATCAAGGCGGGCATGTACGGACCGGTAGACAGTACCAGCCCGGGCCTGCTTGGAGACTACTTATTCGATGCCAATCCCGGTGTTACACATAACAGCGGCAATACGGGCAACGCAGATCTGACCCTGCTAAAATCCACAACGACCGTATCCTCCCCTGTCCAGCCCGGCAACAACGGCGTTCGCTTCAGCATAGCAGATCATACCAATATCCACACGGACACTACTTCCACCGCATTGGATCTGTCTGTCGGCACCATCGAAGCCTATGTAAATCCCAATACGGTGAATGGCACTATTATCAACCTGGGCAGCGATCTGAACCACACCCGCTTCAGCGTTCACCTGGATAATACGTCACCCACTGCCGCATTCAATACCATCGGCATCCGTAACAGTATTGCCCCCAATACCGTACAAACCATATTCTATCCTGCCGGCTTTACGGCAGGCAAATGGTATCAACTGGCATTCGTCACGGACCATGATGTCAGCGGCGATACGACGGGTGTGTATGTCAACGGTAATTACGCGGGCAGGATCGCCACAGGTTATGATGTTTCGGCAGGCTCGAAGCTTGCCCTCACCATCGGCGCCAACGGCATCGACAATTCGGAGAACTGGGATGGCAGCATCGATGAAGTACGTGTCTGGAACGTTCCTTTGACACAATCGCAGATCGTAACCAACCTCATCAGCACGCTTACGGGTAATGAACCCAACCTGGTAGCGCTCTATAGCTTCGATCAGGGTATTCCTGATGGGGATAATACTGGTATGACGCTGGCCATCGACAACAGCCCGCAGACCAACAACGCCACGCTGAGCAATTTCTCGCTCGCCAACACGGGCACGAATTTTACGGCGCACGCGATGGTGCCGCTCCCGCTGACGCTCCTGCAGTTCACGGCTACCAAGCAGAGCAATACGTCCATACTCCAGTGGCAGACAGGTCAGGAACAGAATACGCGTGACTTTGTCATCGAGCGTAGCAGCGACGGCAGCAACTACACCGACATCGGCACCGTTGGAGCTGCAGGTAACAGCAATACCAAACGCTACTATAACTTCACGGATATTGCGCCACTCGAAGGAAATAACTATTACCGTCTGAAGCAAAGGGACCTGGATGGGCAATCCACCTACAGTCCTGTAAGGATGCTGTCCTTCAGCATGTCCGGCAACCTGATCTGGTATAGCACCGGCGCCAATCAGGCGGAGGTACGTCTTCACAACGGCAGCAACGAATTGTATACCATCGTTGACATGGCAGGCAATACGCTCCGTACGAGCCGGCTATCTTCCGGTGTTGCGTCCATCTCGAACCTGCCGAGCGGAATATACTTCGTGAAAGTGGTCACCTATGCGGGCAATGAGCTGACGGTGAAAGTGCTGTTGAGATAAATTTTAAATAACCCTTATTCCATATAAAAGGCCGCGCAAATGCGCGGCCTTTTTGTCATCGACCTAAGCATGTTGGGACCGGTAAGATGCAAAGATCGCCTGATGTGTCTTCACTTGTAATTAAGAATTACTTTAAAAAACTGTTCAGGTAGGCCAAAATCGTTGCAGTCTGCATCATCAGGCTAACATGCGTTTGTGAAGGAACAATGGCCAATTGCGATTTTGGCATCGGCCCCATATCAGCAGCAACGGCGCCTCCCAACAATTTATATGTTTTTATCAATTCGATTTTATCCAGCCCGTCATTGTCACCGGATATGATCAATACAGGCGCGGAAATTTTTGAAATATTGGAGTCTCCGAAGTCGAATGGCGTTTGGGCGAAAGCAATCATCTGCTCCATGAACTTTGTCCATTTTGTTTTATCAGGTGCAACGGCATCGTAGGCGGCCTGAAAAGGAGTATTTGCAAAAAATTCAGGTTTCAGTGCTTTAAACGCATTGGTTACTTCGGGCATCCAGCCGCTACTTTTATACGTAGAAGAAATGATCACTAATTTTCTTACCCGTCCAGGACTGTGTATAGCAAACTGGTAAGCTATAGATCCGCCAAAACTATATCCTACTACATCAGCACTGTCGATTTTCAGATAATCCATTACTCCTTCCACATCACTTGCCAAGGTAGCATGCGATAATTTTCTGTCCGAGTAGGGTGTATGACCATGCCCTTGCAATTCTATGGCAATTACTTTCCTGTTTTTTGACAGCTCGGGGATCAACTGGCCCCAGTTCATATCGATGGTCATAAAAGCGCCATGTAGTAAAACTATCGGCCTGCCCTCGCCATATACTTCGTAATAAACGTTGATGCCATTAACGGGTGCATAGCCACTGTCGGAAGGTTTGATTTGTTGTCCGTTTGACCGGGATACTGCAAACATAATGGCGATTAGCAGCATTGATTTAAGACAAGTGCGTGTATTGAGCAAATTTTTCATATCCCTTTTTGAATATTAGTTTGAAGATTATTGACAATACAAAGCTAAACTTCACTTCGGGATTTGACGGGGTGCAAAAACGACAACTTAGGGGATGAATAACGTCCTATCCCAATCCTTCCACACGGGATCATAGCCCTGTCTTCTTATCATCTCCGCAATGACACGGGGACTACGGTCATCATGTATCTCGAATTGTTCGAGGCTCCCGGGATCTACGACATATCCGCCCGGATTCGTCCGGGAGCCCGCACTGATGGAGGTGATGCCCAGTTTGATGGCGTGATCCCTGAATACGGGGCTTTCCCGCGTAGATAAGGACAGCTCCACCTCTTCGTCCAGCAGGCGGTAGGCGCAGATCAGCTGGATCAACTCCCGGTCCGTCATTGTCACTTTTGGGGTCAGGCCTGTCCATTCGCCGTCCCGGGGCGCCCTCTCCCCCGCATGGGGACGCAGTCTCGGAAAGGAGATAGAATATTTTGTCTTCCAGTAGGTGCGTTCTAAATATTGCAGGTGCAGCGCGGTAAAAAAACTATCCGTCCTCCAATCCTCCAGCCCGATCAATACCCCCAGTCCCATCTTATGGATGCCCGCGCGTCCCAGCCGGTCGGGCGTATCGAGTCTATAATTGAAATTCGACTTCTTGCCTTTGGGATGATGTAACCTGTAATCTTCCCGATGATAGGTTTCCTGGTATACAAGCACACTGTAAAGCCCTTCCCCTATGAGCCGCTCGTAATCTTCCTGTTCCAGTGGCTGCACTTCCATGGAGATATTGGCAAAATGAGGTCGTATTACCTGCAATGCTTTTATGAAATAATCAACCCCTACGGTCTGGTTTGCTTCTCCACTGACCAGCAGCACATGCTCGTATCCCATGTCCCGTATGGCCGCCACCTCTCTCAGCAGTTCCCCCGCGTTCAGCGTCCTGCGGCGTATCTTATTGTCATAGCTAAAGCCACAGTAGGTACAGATATTCTGACACTCATTGGACAGGTACAAGGGCACATACATCTGTATGATCCTTCCAAAACGTTTCAGTGTCCGCTGATGGCTGATCTGGGCCATGGTTTCCAAATAGGGCGCCGCGGCAGGAGAGATGAGGGCTTTGAAATCTTCCAGGTCGCGGTGGTGGCGGGCCAGCGCTTTTTCCACATCCGCCGGGGTCTTGTCATAAATGCTCTTCCGGACGGCGGCCCATTCGTGCTGTTGAAATATGGTTGAGAACATACATATAATTTTTGTTTGCCGGTCTGTCACAACTGATCCAAGAAAGCCGTCAGCGGACTACTCGCTACAGCCGTTACGGAGGTCTGCGCCAGCCTGGCCTCATAAGCCATCCTCCCACTGTCCACGGCCAGTCTGAATGCCCTGGCCATCTGCACCGGCTGCGCGCTGGCGGCAATAGCAGTATTTACCAATACAGCATCGGCGCCCATCTCCATCGCCCTGGCCGCATCGGAAGGAGCCCCGATACCTGCATCCACTACGACAGGGACTTTGCTTTGTGCAATAATGATCTCCAAAAAATCGCTGGTCCGAAGTCCCTTATTGCTTCCGATGGGCGAACCCAACGGCATCACGGCGGCAACGCCCACTTCTTCCAGCCGGCGGCATAATACCGGGTCGGCATGAATATAAGGCAGCACGACAAATCCCTTCTTCACCAGCTCTTCCGCCGCCAGCAGGGTTTCCACAGGGTCAGGCATCAACCACCGTGGGTCGGGATGTATCTCCAGCTTCAGCCAGTTGGTTCCCAGGGCCTCGCGGGCCAGCTCAGCCGCAAATACCGCCTCTTTGGCAGTGCGTACGCCGGAAGTATTGGGCAGCAAATGAATGTGCCGGTGGTTTAAATGAGATAAGATATCGTCTTCCTCATTCTTTCTTACATCTACCCGCTTCAACGCCACCGTCACCAGCTCCGAGCCGCTGGCAAGCAGGGCCTGTTCCATTACGGCAGACGATCCGAACTTGCCGGTGCCTGTGAACAACCGGGACCGAAAATGCCTGCCGGCAATGACAAGTTCTTCTTGCATCTCCGCCGCCAATCGCCCCACCGTATCGGACCAGTCTTTCGAATGCACAAGCGCTCCTGAGAAAGCGATGCTCCGCAATCCAGCCTGCCAGAGCCCCCGTATATCTGCCTCTCCTATCCCTCCAATGGCTGTCACGGGAATGTTTATACGCTCCGAACGCATTTGCTCCACGATCCGCTGATAGCCCGCCAGCCCCAGTATGGGACTAAGGTTCTTCTTGGTGCTGGTCCACCGGTAGGGGCCCAGTCCAATATAATCCGCACCCTGACCATAATGCAATCGTATGTCCTCGATGGTATTGGCGGTGCCGCCAATGACAAAGTCTTCTCCCAGGATCAACCGCGCCTCTGCCACGGACATGTCCTGTTTGCCCAGGTGTACGCCATAGGCGCCCACCTCTCGGGCGACCTCTACCCTGTCATTGATGATCAGCCGGACGCCCCACTCATCACATACTTCCTTTGCGGCCCGGGCTGTTTCCCGAAAGGTGGCGTCATCCGCCAGCTTCATCCTCAATTGGATCAGGCGTATGCCCGCGCGGCAGGCAGCCTCCACCTGTTGCAGGTGTGTCAACGGCGCCTCATCCATGGTGATAAAATAGAGATTATCTATCGATGCCATCCTAATAAAGTTTTATTACTGGTTAAAAATTGCTCAATGTATCTCTTCGACAGCAGGGCGGCTTCCAACAGCGGCAGGCCCTTCGCCAGGTTGGCCGTCAGAGAGGAAGAAAGCACGCATCCCGATCCGTGTTTGGGATATACGGCGGCCACATCCACTCCCGGCTCCAGTACATGCAGCACGCCTTCGCTCCACAGATAATCCCTGCCGGGCTGCTGCGGATGATGACCTCCCTTCAGGTACAGATGACAATAGCCGGATAGTCTACGGCATACATCGGGGACATCTTCGTTGGGATACAACCAGCCCAGTTCATTCCAGTTGGGTGTTACAAGCCAGCACTGGCGGGCGAGACCATCGAATTCATCGGGGTCGGTGTTTTCCCAAAAGTCGGCGCCGCTGCTGGCCCGGATCACAGGGTCGAGCACTACCCGTACGGAAGGATTAAGCTGCCGCAAATGCC
>DASZWE010000645.1:0-4786 GCA_035546735.1 Puia sp. | reverse complement strand
ATCACGGGCAGGACCGACTATCTGCAGCTGGCGAAGTTCTTTATCGACGCCCGTGGCAAGCGAGCCTACGACAAGACCAGTCCCGACGAGTGGAAGAACGGCAAGTACTGGCAGGATGAGAGGCCTGTGGTGGACCAGGACGAGGTGGAGGGGCATGCTGTACGGGCCATGTACCTGTATTCGGGGATGACGGATGTGGCGGCCCTTACGGGGGATCAGCGGTATATCGCGGCCGTGGACCGGATGTGGGCGAATATGACCGACAAAAAGATATATGTGCAGGGTGGTATCGGCGCCGTACCCTCCGGCGAGCGGTTTGGGGAAGATTATGAGCTACCGAATACCACCGCTTATAATGAGACATGTGCCGCTATTGGTGATGTGTACTGGAACCAGCGGATGTTCCTGCTGCATGGGGAGTCGAAATATATCGACCTGATGGAAAAAGTGCTATACAATGGCATGCTGTCCGGCGTGGGGCTGGATGGCAAATCATTCTTCTATACGAATGCCATGCAGGTGACCGACGGATTTTCACACAATGCCCTCGAGCGCCAGCGTTCGGGCTGGTTCGAGTGTTCCTGCTGTCCCACCAACATATTACGCCTGTTGCCTTCGCTGCCGGGATATATGTATGCGCAGAAGGAGCACGAGCTGTACGTCAATCTGTTTATCAGCAGCAAGACGACGGTGAACATGGCCGACGGACCGGTAGAGATCATCCAGCAAAATAATTATCCCTGGGATGGGCATTTGTCGTTCACGCTGTCGCCGGCGGCGGGAACCGCGGGGGAGGCGGCGTCGCAACCCATGACCCTGCGGCTTCGGATCCCGGGATGGGCGCTTGACCAGGAGATACCTTCTTCGTTGTATTCTTTCGAACATAAGATGGGCGGCACGCCGCTGATCGAGATCAATGGGGTACGGACGCCCTATAAGATAGAGGCCGGCTATGCCGTGCTGCAACGCAAGTGGAAGAAAGGGGATAAGATCACGATGTTGTTACCGATGCCCGTACGGCAGGTGCAGGCCAATGCCCATCTACAGGAAGATGCCGGCAAGGTGGCCATACAGCGTGGTCCGTTGATGTATTGCCTGGAATGGAAGGACAATGGGGGAAAGGTCAGCGATATTTCGCTGCCGGCCGGTGTAAAGCTGCAACCTGTGGTGCAGGACGGCGAGCTGGGCAGGATCACCGTGCTGAAAGGGGAGGGAATGAGAAAGGATAGTGTTACCGGCGCCACCAGAGCCGTGGCTGTTACGATGATACCTTACTATACCTGGGCGAACAGGGGACCGGGTGAGATGACCGTCTGGATGGAACAAAAATAATGATCGAGCCTACACATGGAGAAAAAGGAACGGATAGCTGAGCTGCAGAGAAAAATTGCGCTCTGTGATGACATGGCGGCGTATCGTACGCTGTATGACACCCTGCATAGGGAGCTGTTCTATTTCTCCTATTCCATCATTAAATCCAGGGAGGTGGCCGAGGAGATCGTTTCCGACGTCTTTATCAAGCTATGGCGTATCCGGAACGAGCTGCTGGCCATCGAGAACCTGACCGTCTTCCTCTACACCATCGCCAAGAATTTATCCATCAATCATATCACCCGGAACTACAAGTATCCGAAGGTGAGCCTTGACACCATCGAGGTAGAGAATATCTCCAGCTTCGACAATGCGGAGGAACTCTTTATTTCCGCGGAGCTGGCCAGGCGTATCCAGCAGGCTATCCATTCGCTGCCTTCCCAATGCAAGATCATTTTTCAGCTGGTGCGGGAGGGCGGTTTGAAACATAAGGAGGTCGCCGCCATCCTGAATATTTCCGAGTTTACGGTGCGGAACCAGCTGGTCATCGCCGTTAAAAAGATTGCCGCCGCGGCGCAGCTGGATGTGCCGGTGGCGAGGAGCAGGACAAAACAGTCCTGATAATCAGGTTCCTGCACACACCCCGTTTGACGGACATTTTATTTTTCCTTCTTTTAGTATGTCGGGTCCATTTCTGTGTCCTATTGGTATGGCCCCGCCTGTGCGGGGGTGATTTGATATAGCCTTCGCCGCATGCGGGGAGTAATTCTATTCGAATGGACAATGAAAAAATATGGCATCTGCTGATCCTGAAGCTGTCGGGTGAAGCCACGGACCAGGAGCTGGCGGAGCTGTACGATCTATTGCAGCAGCATCCTGATATGGCAGTACAGGCGGCATCTGTCGAGGGCGTGTGGAGGAGCAGGGGGGCGGAGACCGGGGAGGATACGGATGAGCTGTTCAACCGGCATTTGCAGCGGCTGAGCGATGATACGGTGGAGAATACGCCTTTCTTTCACATAGCGGAGGTCCGGCCGCGAAGGGTTCGAAGGATACGGACCCTGGTGGCAGTGACGGCTGTTGCGGCCTGTGTGGCCCTTGTCGTCCTGCTGGCTTATAATGTATTTCAAGGGGGTAGTGTGAAGGTGTCGGCTCCGCTGGCTTCGGGGAATTTTGTCAGCACCAAGAACGGTTCCAAATCAAAATTACAGCTGCCGGATGGGACGCAGGTATGGCTCAATTCGGGCAGCAACATTTCGTACGATAATGATTTTGGCGGCGCCACCCGCCAGGTCCAACTGACGGGCGAGGCTTTTTTCGACGTGGTAAAAGACAATGTGCGCCCCTTTATCATTCATACGGCGACGGTTGATATAAAAGTGCTGGGGACGGCGTTCAATGTCCGTTCCTATCCGGAAGAGAAGGTGACGGAGACCTCTCTGATCAGGGGGGCGGTAGAAGTTACATTGAAGGCCAATGCGGATAAGAAGATATTCTTAAAACCCAATGAAAAGCTCATCGTCAGCAATGACAGCACGCTGGTGAAAAGCGACAGCATACAGGTGGCCGATGTGCGGAAGAAGCCGGCGGCCATGACCCTGACGCAGGTGCATCACCTGAACAAGGATACGGTGGCGTCGGAAGTGCTCTGGACGAAGAACAAGCTGGTGTTTGACGGAGAGACCCTGAGCGAAGTGGCGTTGAAGCTGGAACGCTGGTATGGGGTAAAGGTGATCATACAGGGAGATGAGCTGAAGAATATAGAGTATACGGGCGTCTTTGACGACGACAACCTGACGGAGGTGCTGTATGCGCTGCAGTTGTCGGGGAATTTCAAGTATGTGGTCAAGAGGAATGAAGTAATTATCAGGCCCTGAGTAAACTGCCAGGGAACTATTGTCATAAACCAAAAAACTGCTGCATATGAAAATAACTACGTAAAAAATTAAACGGAGAATGTTTGCAGCATTCTCCGTATTCGTAAAAGACAGTAAACAGCCGTGGGAGGCTATTTAATCTAACATTTAACTCTTGCTAAGGTATGAAAAAAACAAGACATGGATTGCTGTGTCCGGCAACCAGGTTAACAATCAAATATTTCTTGATGACGAAGCTCGCCATTATACTCATTACCTGCTTTACCCTCCCGGCCGCGGCCAGCAGCTATGGTCAGGGGAACATCAGCTTAAAGCTTGATAATGTGACCATAAAGGATGTGCTGAAGGCGATCGAGGACCAGGGATCATACAGATTTGTCTACAAGACCAGCGTGCTTGCCAGGGGGCAGCAGCGCACTTCACTGGCCGTCGATAACGCTTCGCTGGACGAGGTCATGAGGGTGATCCTGAAGAACAGCTCTCTCACCTACCGTAAGGTCAACGAAAAATTATATGTCATTCTGGATTCCATCACTGTCCATAAGGCCGTAGAGGCGACACCTGTCACGGGTAGGATCACGGATCCCAATGGGAATCCCCTTTCGGGCGTCACTATCCAGGAAAAGGGCTCCGGCAACGGCACTACTTCCCGGGAGGACGGGACTTTCTCCCTGAATACGGCCCGGGACAATCCGACGCTGGTATTTAGCCTGATAGGCTATGCCACGCAGGAGGTCGCGGTCAGCGGCAACAAGACATTGTCCGTGTCCCTGCAGCTGTTGAATAAGGAGCTGCAGCAGATCGTGGTCATCGGGTATGGTACACAGCGTAAGGGCGACCTGACCAGCGCCGTGGCGACGGTGAAGGCGGAGAATTTTATAAAAGGGGCAGTGACTGACGCCGGTCAGCTGATACAAGGTAAGATCGCCGGACTCACCGTTATCTCTCCCAGTGGTGATCCTACCGGCAATACGCAGATATTGCTTCGAGGGCAGACGACCCTCATGGGGGCCAACCAGAACCCGCTGGTGCTCATCGATGGGATCCCCGGTGACCTGAGGACCGTGGCGCCGCAGGATATCGAGTCGATAGACGTACTGAAGGACGGCTCGGCCGCCGCCATCTATGGCACCCGCGGCACCAATGGAGTGATCCTCATCACCACTAAAAGAGCCAGCGGAAATAACAAGAGCGATGTCGAGTACAGTGGCTACGTCAGTACCCAGGCCATCGCGAGAAAGCTGAACCTTTCCACCGCGGCGGATTTCCGGGCGCAGGTCAAGGCGGGGTTACGCAAGACAGAGATGGCGGACAATGGCGCCAGCACCGATTGGGTAAAGGCCATCACCCGGACCCCCGTCATTCAATCCCATAACCTCACCTTCCGGGGCGGGAACTCTACTACCAACTACCTGATCAACGGCAACTACAATAATTCGCCGGGGATGTTCAAAAAGTCCTACAACCAGATCTTCAGCGGGCATGCGGACTTCAATCACAGCATGTTCGACAATAAGCTAAAGATAAATTTGAACTTATTCAGCTCGTCGCGGAAGTGGAATGGCTTCAATGGCAATATCTACCGCGAGGCTACCATG
>DASZWE010000644.1:0-3566 GCA_035546735.1 Puia sp. | reverse complement strand
CGTATGCCGAAATGAAAATTTCGTCCACCCGGATTTTCGGCGGTGAAGGAAGCGTAGTCCTTCATGTTCGTATCGGTGGAAGGGGCCAGGTCGGCGGCGCCGCCGATGAGGGTTGTAATGGTACCGGCAATGCTGTTGATGACCTTCCCGGAAGCCTGGCGGGTAGCCATTTTGCCTTCCTTGCCGTCGCCGGGTTTGAAGACGGGGATCTTTTTTTCCCATCCGGAAGGCAGCTCTTCCCTGAGCGCCTGTTCGTATTCAAGTGCGAGGTCGGGATATTTCTTTTTATATGCTTCGAAAAGAATGGTCCATTCATTTTCCAGCTGCATCCCTTTTTCGCCTGCCGCGCGGTAATATTCAAGTACCTTTCCCGGGACGACAAAGGATTCGTCGGGGTCAAAGCCAAAGAACTCTTTTACCAGCCGGACTTCGTCCTCACCCAGCGGGGAGCCGTGAGCGCTGGCCTTGTCTACTTTATTGGGGCTGCCATAGGCAATGTGGGTGCGTACCTTTATCAGGGAGGGGCGTTGCTTTTCCGCTATGGCATTGGCGACCGCCCGGGAGATGGCTTCTATATCATTGCCGTCGTCGATGGTCTGTACGTACCAGCCATAAGCTTCGAAACGCATGGCTACGTCCTCGTTGAAGGCGAGAGCGGTATCGCCTTCGATGGAGATATGGTTGTCATCATACAGATAGATCACGTTACTAAGACCCAGGTGTCCGGCGAGGCTGGCAGCCTCCGAGCTGATGCCTTCCATCATGTCCCCGTCGCTGCAAATGGCGAAGATCCTGTAGTTGAAGAGATCGAAGCCAGGCTTGTTAAAGCGTGCGGCCAGGTGTCGCTGGGCGATGGCGAACCCGATGCCGTTGGCAAATCCCTGGCCCAAGGGGCCTGTAGTCACTTCTATGCCGTCCAGGAGGCCGTGTTCAGGGTGTCCGGGTGTTTTGCTGTGCAACTGCCGGAAATTCTTTATATCATCCAATGTGATATTATATCCTGTGAGATAGAGGAGGCTGTATTGCAGCATGCAGCCATGTCCGGCAGACAAGACGAAGCGGTCCCTGTTGGGCCAGTGTGGATCTTTGGGATTGTACCGCATGTGTTTTGACCATAGCACGTGGCCCATGGGGGCGGCGCCCATGGGCATACCCGGATGGCCGGAATTGGCTTTTTGAACGGCGTCGGCAGACAGTACCCGGACCGTGTCGATGCACAATTGCTCGATGTCTGTGGTAACGGTAGGCATAGTTGTCATCTATAAAAAAATCATGCCATCGTGCGTTGACCCTGGCATGTTCGTTGAAAGAGGGGTATAAACCATCGACATGTCGTTAGCGCAGATCATCATTGACAGGATACAGAAAGAAGGCCCTATTTCCTTTCATGATTTTATGGAAATGTCCCTGTATTATCCGGGATATGGATATTATTCCACATCGAGGACCCGGATCGGGACGGGAGGGGATTTTTATACGAGCCCCTGTATCTCTTCACTTTTTGGAGAAATGATCGCCCGGCAGCTGGAAGAGATGTGGTACTGGATGGGACGGCAGCCTTTTTCCATCGTGGAGTACGGGGCAGGTACGGGGCTGCTCTGCCAGGATATTCTTCACAGTCTCCAAAAAAACAAAGAGCTATACATCGATGTTCAGTATCATATCATAGAAAAGAGCGGAGCTATGCGCTCCTATGAACGGGCGTTGCTGCCGGAGAAGGTGCAGTGGCACGAGGATATTACGGATGTACCGCCTGTCGTGGGATGTGTGCTGTCGAATGAGCTGATAGACAATTTCTCTGTGCATCAGGTGGTAATGCAGGAGGAGCTTATGGAGGTGTTTGTGGATTATGACAATGGGTTTACGGAGTGTCTGCGGCCTGCATCGCAGGCGCTGAAGGATTATTTCCGGGAGTTGGGGGTGGAGCTGACGTGGGGTTTTCGTACGGAGATCAATCTTCAGGCCATTGACTGGATCGGCCGGGTGGCGGGAGTATTGAAAAAGGGCTTTGTGCTGACCATCGACTATGGATTCCCTTCCCGGATGCTGTATGACCGGCACCGGAGCCAGGGGACGCTGGTATGTTATCACCGTCATGTCGTCGATTACAGCCCTTACAACCACATTGGCGAGCAGGACATCACTACGCATGTAAATTTTTCCGCCCTTTGTCACTGGGGGGCGAATTACGGGCTGGAGCTGGGAGGATATACGAATCAGGCTTATTTTTTACAGGGGCTTGGGCTGGCGGCGCATTTAAAGGAGATGGAGGAGAAGGGGGAAATGCGGCAGTGGAGCGCCAATGAAAAGCTTTCGCTTATCCGGACCCTGCTGATCGACATGGGGAGCAAGTTCAATGTACTGATACAGTATAAAGGGCTGCGGAAACCACTGTTGTCGGGAATGCGATTCCCGCAGCCTATTTGAATATGGCGGGGCGGTCAGGCCAGGGCCGACATATGAATACATTCCTCTGCGCACTGGCGGCAGGCTTCGGCGCAGACGCGGCAGTGTTCCATACCCATCCGGGCATGTCTTTCACATTCTTCCGCGCAGGCGGTGCAGATGTCTGCGCATAGCTGACAAAAAGCGTCCACATGAGAGCCGTCCATCATCATCATCTCAGCGGTGGAACGGCATGCCGCGGCGCATTCCAGGTCCAGCCGGATGCATACTTTCAGCTTATCCACTTCTTTTTCTTCCAGGCAGGCCGAGGCGCACTGGTGGCACATGGAGGCGCAGTAGATACATGCGTCGATACAGGATTGAAATTTTGTGTAAGACATAATCGTTGTTTTTAAGTGTTGACAATGCTTCCTCCATTGGGATGCAATACCTGGCCCGTGACATAGCTACCATCCTCGGATGCCAGGAACACGAAACAGGGCGCTACTTCCGCGGGCTGACCGGCCCGTTTCAGCAAGGTATCTTTTCCAAATGTTTCAATCTTTTCATTAGGGAAGGTGGAGGTGATCAGGGGCGTCCAGATCGGGCCGGGTGCGACGGCGTTGACCCTTATGCCTTTTTCAGCCAGGGATTGGGCCAGGCTGCGGGTAAAAGAGACGATGGCGCCTTTGGTGGATGAGTAGTCCAGCAGATGCTCGCTGCCGCGATAGGCGGTGATCGAGGCCGTGTTGATGATGGCAGCGCCTTTTTTGAGATGGGGCAGGGCTGCTTTTACGATATAGAACTGGGAAAAAATATTTGTCCGGAATGTGTCTTCCAATTGCTGGTCCGTGATCTTTTCGATGCTGTCCTGGGGATGCTGGATACCGGCGTTGTTGACGACAATGTCGATATGTCCCAGCTCTTTCAGCACCTGTTCGACCGCTGACCGGCAGTCGTTCTCCTCCTTTATATCTGCCTGTATGAGGATGGCCTTTTTGCCTTTTTCTTCCACCAGCTGGCGCGTGATCTGGGCGTCATCCTCTTCTTTGTAATAGATGATGGCGATGTCCGCCCCTTCCCGTGCAAAATGAACGGCCACTGCCCGTCCGATGCCGCTGTCTCCGCCGGTGATCAGGGCTACCTTGTTCCGGAGCTTTTTTCCTTGCCGGTCGTACTCC
>DASZWE010000643.1:0-5616 GCA_035546735.1 Puia sp. | reverse complement strand
CTGCGCATAGCCGTTCCTGAAGCCTATACGGCATCGGCCAGCACGACCCATACCATCACCTTCCGGATAGAAGCCTACCCCGGCCGCAGCTTCCCCGCCGTCCTGGCCCGCAAAAGCGAGACCATCGACCCCGCCACCCGTACGGAACTGTGGGAGTTCGAGGTCAATAACAGCCACCAGGATCTGAAAAGCGGAGCCTTCGCCTACGCACAGTTCAACCTGGAACGGAACGGCCCATCCTTCCTCGTGCCTCCTTCGGCCATCAGCACCACCCAGGAAAAGAAATTCGTCATCCGCGTAAAAGACAATCGCGCAGAATGGGTGGATGTAGGCCAGGGCATCACCACCGATAAGGGAATAGAGGTATTGGGAAGGCTGACACCAGGCGACACCCTGCTGGTCAAGGCGACAGACGAACGCAAGCCGGGAACCACAGCCTATTGGAAGGTTCGACATTAAGCGCCCTGGTCTGCTGTCTTACTGCTTCGGCAGAATAGCATAAGAAACAGATTTTCCTCCACCCGCAATAGTTTTCAGGTAGGGAGGAGTCAGTTTCAGATCCATTACAAACGTCGGCGGTATGCCATAAGATACCGTAAAAGGCGCCGGACTCACATCGGCTATGAGCTGCCCGTTCGTATAGCTCACATACCCATACAGCATGGCATGCCCATGATTCACATACACGGTAACAAGACTGTCATCCAGGATTGGCTCATGGTTCAACGTCAGACCCGACACATCCATCATGCCATATGGGTCCGGCGTCCAGGTCCACACGGAATTACCATAGGTAAAGCTCGCGGACGATACCTCGGGAGGATAATTCTGAAGATTGCTTAGCTCGATCTCCGGCGCATCCAGCTTGGCCTTGAGATGCACGTCGAACTGCGCATGGTCGGAATATACAGGGGGAGAAGGCGCCGAATGAAAAAAGCCGGACACGGTGCTGTCATAGTAGAACAGCTTCACCGTAAAATCATATTCCTTGTACGGCCACACGCGGATCCTCACGCCTCTTTTGGGTCTTAAAAGATCGATCTTCTGCCCCCCTGTAAAAATGATCTCATGCATCTTGAGCTGACACTCTACCAATACCTCGATGGGAGCGTCCAGTTTCGCAGGCGCGTGATAGACCACATTGGCGCCACTGCCCGTCACAGTGCCTATACTGCTGTTCCCATTGGGAACTCCATTGACCGTCCACTGTCCGACAAAATCCGAAGGTATATCCGTGGACGTCGTGATATAGCTGCTGTCCTGCCTGATCACAATGGACTCAAAAATAGTCAGGCTGCTGGTCTGCCCCGTCATGATCTCCCTGGGTATAGCCAACACAGTGATCCCGTCCTGGAATCCATAAATGGTGAAATGACGGATATCCAGGCTGACCGTTCTCGCCACCGTATCATACACACAATGCGCCAGATCCCCTCGCCATATATGATTGCTGTCCTGGTATGCGATATTCAGAAAATAAGGATAATTATCGCTGACCTCGTCGCTGGTATATTGAAAGGTGACGGTGGCAGGTATGCTGAACTTCGTGCCATTGGGCAGCAGATCATATCCCAGGCCAATACCTCCCGGCAGCTGGCTGGTCACCGGCTGAATGCTGATATTCGTATTGGAGGACAAAGCCCCGGCCGGTATGGTGAGCTTCAATACGCTGTCGGGTGAATAAAGTACCCCACCCCCGGCCCCGATAACCTTGGACACAGGGCCGCCCACCGGCGTACCGACGGCAGTAGGCATAGGTTGCTGATGATTGTCAACGACATCGGGCAGGCTGCCATTATCCGGCCCGGAGCTGCTTTTCTTACACCCGGTTATCAAAAGGCACAGACACAGCGACAGTGCCCCGCATATCCGTAAGACAGGCATAGAATCAAAATTTGCTAAAAGTACCAACCGCCCGCGGGACAGTCAATAGAACAAACGTTTCACTCGTTTTCCTGCTGCTCGGTTTCTTGGCCTATCTTTAAGTCCGGAAAAATAGTTATTATGATTTCCAGTAAGAGCTTCCTGATATCAATAGTTGCCCTGGCTTCCTGTCAGGGACGTCAACAAAACATAACGGTCACAGATACAAGTCACACATCGAAAACAGTTTCCTGTGAGTCCAACCTCCCTTCACGCTTTAGCGTCAAGGGAGACGCCGGGAAGACGGACTCCAGGCACCCCGGCATGGTCTGGATCGAAGGCGGCACTTACAGAATGGGAGGCGACAATGCCCAGGCACAGCCGGATGAATACCCAAAGCACACTGTCTCTGTCAAAAGTTTTTGGATGGACAGGACAGAAGTCACCAACGCACAGTTTGCCGCCTTTGTCAAAGCCACTGGCTACGTGACGACAGCCGAACGCAAACCCGACTGGGAACAGCTCAAAAAAGACCTCCCGCCCGGAACCCCAAAGCCAGATGAAAGCCTGCTCGTACCGGCATCACTCGTTTTCGCACCTCCCACGCACCCCGTACCCCTGGACGACTACAGTCAATGGTGGGCCTGGAAACAGGGCGCCAGCTGGAAACACCCCCACGGCCCGGGCAGCGACCTGAAAGGAAAAGAGAACTACCCCGTAGTACAGGTTTCCTGGGAAGACGCCACCGCCTATTGCAAATGGGCAGGCAAACGCCTCCCTACGGAGGCGGAATGGGAATACGCAGCGCGAGGCGGACTAAAAGACAATGTCTACCCCTGGGGCAATGAGGAAGTGCAGCATGGAAAACACAAAGGCAATTTCTGGGACGGACATTTCCCGGACAGGAATACCGAGACCGATAGTTTTTACTATACGGCGCCCGTAGCCTCCTTCTTCCCCAACGGCTACGGCTTATACGATATGGCAGGCAACGTATGGGAATGGTGCGCCGACTATTACGATTACAACTACTACAAACAAGTGCCCGATGGAACAAAAGACCCTAAAGGCCCCGCCAAAAGCTACGACCCCGACGAACCTTTTGCCAAAAAGAGGGTCATCCGGGGCGGCTCTTTCCTGTGTAATGAAAGCTACTGCACGGGCTACCGCGTGTCCCGACGCATGAAGACGACGGAAGACAGCGGACTGGAACATCTGGGGTTCCGGTGTGTGGCCGATAAGTAGGATCATCCCGCCTGGACCATATACCCCTCACTCCTCATCACATCCTATGGGCGACCCGGGGGGAATAACAACAGTACGCACCGTACCCTTAGCCCCGACAGGGTTCTTCATTCGCTCCAGCGCCAGCGCAATATTGCCCTCATCCGGCAAACGCTTGCCCTTCATGTCCTCCAGCAACGACTTTAAACTGTCCAACTCATACCGCAGCTGGGCCTTCGTGGCAAAGGACGCCTTGTCATCCACCGATGCAGAAAGAACATAAGTGAGCACCATCTGCCCATTCTGCTGACGGATCAGTTCGGCCAGCCCTTTCAGACGGGGCGCCTTCCAGGTCCGGCTGATCAATGTATCGATCATTTCCGTCACGCCCAACCCGCCATTCTCCACCTGGTATTCTGTCATCCGGTTCAGCCGGTCCGTATTGAACAGAAAGGACAACCCCAGGTCGGTAGCGGACTCTGCCGCCCCCAATGCATCGAATGCCAGCCCGGTACGATGATGGAACAGCTCTGGCGTATACTCATATCCGGCAGGGCGGGGCGGGATCAGCCGGATGATATTATCGGGTAAGGTTAGCAGCTCCGGAGACATACAGTCCGCTACGGCATTCAGGGCGCCCAGCTCCTGCTCCTTTGTCAAAGGTCTCGTAACCACCTGCCCATCTCCCCGCAGGGCATACGTATAATACAATCCTCCTACCACCTTCGTCACGGCCTCCAGCTGATAGCGGTGCATCAGGTAGACGGGTACCAGCACATCCTCCAGCGTGGCCATGGGCATGCCGGGACGAATATCGTTCTCGCCAAACTGCGCCAGTGCTTTGGCACGGACCTTCATCAGCTCCCGCAATCCGGTGACAGGGTCCTTGCCATTGTCCCATAAATGGGCATTGGGATGCATGCCGCCGGGATCACGGGCATCTCTATCCGATATAAAGGTAAGACCACGGGCGGCGGCGTCTTTTATCACCTTGTCAAGGGCGGCGTGCTCGTCCCCTCCCTTGGGTATCTCCTGGTAGCCCCAGGTGATGCTGACCTTATCCCAGTCCCCTATCTCATCCGTATAATCATCGGAAAGGTCGATATTGCCCTGTTGATCCAGCGTGATGAGGGGATGAGGATAGTCCATAACGCTGGCCCGGCCCTGGGCGCTGGCGATATAATTATGCGCAAGACCAAGGGTATGCCCTACTTCATGCGCCGCCAGGTGACGCAGCCGATGCAGCGCCATCTTCAGCATGGGATTGGCCGTATCGACGGGTAAGCCTTTTTCAAACGGCGCCAGCAATCCGCTCGCGATCAAATAGTCCTGGCGCACGCGCAGGGAACCCAGCGTCACATTGCCTTTGATGATCTCGCCGGTGCGGGGATCAACGACAGAGGCGCCATAGGACCAGCCGCGGGTGCTGCGATGTACCCAATTGATCATATTGTACCGGATGTCACGGGGGTCGGCGCTGTCGGGCAGTAATTTCACCTGGAAAGCATTCCTGAACCCCGCCGCCTCGAAAGCTTTGGACCACCAGCGGGCTCCCTCCATCAGGGCGCTGCGGATGGGTTCGGGCGTGCCATTGTCCAGATAATACACGATGGGCTTGACGGGTTCGCTCACCACAGCCGTTGGGTCCTTCTTGACAAGACGATGACGGGTGATAAAATGCTTCTCTATTGGTTCGTACACCGGTGTACTATAGTCGAAGTAGGAGATGTCGAAAAAACCCGCCCTTGGATCAAAGACACGAGGCTGATAATGGCTGTCGGGTAGCTGTACAAAGCTGTGATGGATGCGGAGGGTAATAGCGTCGGAGGTAGGTGCTACGCTACGTACAAATTCTCCGGCCTGCCCATCATTGTTGACAAAGCTGACAGTAGCCTCTATCTCCGTGTTCAGGGGGAAATTTTTGGTGGCAGGAAGATAGACCGCGCTGCGGCTGCCATCAAGGGAATAGTTGCCCTGGTGCATGCTCCGCAGGCGATTGGCAATACCCATTACATCGCTCAATAAAAAGGCGGTGGCGTCCACCAGCACAGAGCCCTTACTTTCCGCCTCCACCGTAAAGCCCCATAACGTGGATTGCGCAAAGGACTGTTCGACGGCTCGTCTTTCGGCCGGGTCTTTTGTCATGGCCCGATAGCTAAAGTTGGGCTGGATCATCAATACCTTATTGCCCGCGCGGGTGAACCGTACTACGCCACCCGTCGCCCCAAGCAATCCCCTGTCCAGACCGATGTCATTGGACCCCAACCCGGCAGAAAGCGAGGGTTGATATAACACTTCACTGTCCAGCCGGCTTATTTGTAACCAGATCTTGCCTTTATGCTCATCCCAGTAAAAATTAAAGAACCCCGGATAGGCTTTCATCCCCCGGGTCTTCTCTTCAATGGTAGGTGTCTTGACATCCTTTACTGGTTGCGCCAGCAGCCGGATAAACGTTACGCATAATGCTATCAGAAGGAAAAATCGTCTCATGTGCAGTCTTTTGGTGCTCTACAAATATAAGTCCTGGAC
>DASZWE010000642.1:0-3161 GCA_035546735.1 Puia sp. | reverse complement strand
CGACCCGTCTTTCACTCCCCGGCAGGCTTCCTCCGGGTCCGGATCATCTCTCTCCCCCCGAAAGTCCCCTCCCGGCACCGGCCCCAACAGCATCGTCCCCGTCGGCATCATCAAAGGTCTGTCCGACTCCGCCCTCCTGGACATCATTCAACGCCAGACATTCCGCTATTTCTGGCACTATGCCCATCCCGTCAGCGGCCTGGCCCGCGAGCGCGACAATACCGTAAAGGCCGAATATTATTGGGACTATATCAACGAAGCCGACGACCAGCCCAACTTCAGCCGTCATACCTTCGGCGAGGAAGCCTGTGCCATCGGAGGCACCGGATTCGGCATCCTTTCCACCATCGTAGCCGTCAATCGCGGTTGGATAGGGCGGGATACTGCTTTACGGCGACTGGTAAAGATCGTGGACTTTCTGATCAAGGCCGACTGTTATCACGGGATCTATCCTCATTTTATGAATGGCGCCACCGGCAAGACCATTCCCTTTGGCCGGCTGGATGACGGCGCCGACATCGTCGAGACATCTTATCTGTTCATGGGACTTCTTTGCGCGAAGGAATATTTCAAAGGCGCCACTCCGTTGGAGAAGTATTTCCGCGACAGGGTGGATCAAATGTGGACCGTCGCCGACTGGAACTGGCACAGCAAGGGAGAAGATAAATTATTGTACTGGCACTGGAGCCCCTACAACGACTTTGATATGAACTTCCCCGTGTATGGTTGGGATGAAGCGCTTATCACATTTATAATGTCCGCCTCGTCTCCCACACATCCTATCTCAAAAGAGCTGTATGAGAACTGCTGGGTAAAAAGCCAGTCATGGCGCAACGGGAAACAATATTATGGCATTACCCTTCCCCTCGGGAACTTCGACGGCGGCGGCCCTCTTTTCTTCGAACAATACACCTTTATGGGCATCGACCCCAATGGACTGAAGGATGACCAGGGCATCGATTACGCAGAACAGACGAAGAACCATACCCTCATCAACAGGGCGTACTGTATCGACAACCCGAAAAAGTACAAAGGGTACGGACCCGATTGCTGGGGACTCACCGCCGGCGACAGCTACAAAGGGTATGTAGCGCATTGCCCGCAAGATGATCGCGGTGTCATTCAGCCAACCGCGGCCCTTTCTTCCTTTCCCTATACGCCCGAATACAGCATGCAGGCCCTCAGACATTTTTATTATGACCTCGGCAGCAGGATCTGGGGCCCCTATGGTTTTGCCGATGGCTTTAGCGAGAGCAGGAACTGGTATGCCAAGACACATCTGGCCATTGATGAAGGCCCCATCGTCGTCATGATCGAGAATTATCGCAGCGCCCTGATCTGGCGGCTGTTCATGAATATACCCGATGTACAAAATGGATTAAAAAAACTGGGCTTTCAATCGCCTTACTTAAAATAACGATGTTATGCCAAATATTTCCCGCCAGGAATTTCTAAGGGCCACCGCCATGGCCGGCGCCGCACTCATGCTTTCATCCCTGGAAAGCCTTGCCCGCAGTCTGCCCGATAAGAAATTGAAGATAGGGATCATTGGCTGCGGCAGCGTGAGCAATCGCTACATCCCGCATATAAAGACATCCCCGCTGCTGGAAATAGTAAGCCTCTGTGATATAAAGTATGATAGGGCACTACAGCAGAAAAAACAATACGAGCTCACAACGGCCCAAACCTATCCCGACAGCGAAGCCATGCTGAAAGGCGTCCCGTTCGACATGCAGATAACCATCACCGACATGCAGGTCCACGGGGAGCTGAATAAAAAAGCGTTGATGGCCGGTCGTCATGTATGGAGTGAAAAACCAATGGCAAATACCTATGCCGAAGGCGAGGCCCTCCTCGATCTGGCTAAGAGTAAGAACCTTCGTATCTGGGGGGCGCCGGCGGTTGTCAATAGCCCCCAGTTTGCTTTCATGAGCAAGTGCATACAGGAAGGGCGGCTTGGCCGCGTTGCCAGCGCACATGGACAATATGGGCATACAGGACCGACCTGGAGCGCTTTCTTTTATGAGAGAGGCGGCGGCAGCATGCCCGACCTTGGCGTATATAATATGGCTACGCTCACCGGCCTGCTGGGACCCGCAAAAAGCGTAATGGCCATGACCACCATCGTCAACCCCGAACGCACCGTGGATGACAAAGGAAAGATCAAAGTGGAGGCCGAGGACAATGCACACCTGCTGCTGGAGCATGCAGGTAACGTTATCTCCCATGTCATGTGCGGCTTTAATTATTTCGACCCGCACGGCCATGAGGCCAAAGGCCAGACCCTGCATTCCATACAGATCTATGGCGACAAGGGCAACATGCGTCTCATTGGGTATGATTGGGAACCCATGGGCGTCTACCTCGACGACTCCTGGACCGAGCCCGCGAAACTCTATCAGGCGGACGCGGAAGGCTATCAATGGCAGGAAGGGGCCACGAAGATTGGCGAGTCATTGGTAAAAAACATCGAACCACGTATTGCCGTCGACCATGCCTTGCACGTGCTGGAGATCATCGAGGCCGCCAGAGCGTCGTCGGCCACCGGCAAAAAGATCCGGTTGCAATCGAACTTTAAATGGCCGATGGTATAAATTTATACATCATGAAAAAGTTTTTCTCCTCATCACCTATATGGCAGGACAGTGGCCTGGGACTCGTAAGGATCATCACAGGCGCTTTCATGATCTATCATAGGTGGGAAATATTCGAGGCGGACAAAATGAAAGAATACGCCGAATGGGATGTTCTTAAAAATGCAGCGTCTCCCTCCTTCCTGGCCTACCTCGGCAAGGGCTCCGAATTGCTGGGCAGTCTTCTGCTGACGGCAGGCCTGTTCACCAGGATCGCGTGCATTATCCTGACCGGCGCCATGTTGTTTATCGCTTTTTTTATAGGCAACGGAAAGACCGGGTATGAAGATCAACATCCATTCCTTTTCGTAATGCTGGCAATGGTCTTCTTCTTCACCGGTCCCGGAAAATGGAGTCTGGACCGCATGCGCCCGGTTGTCCTGCCGATGCTCTGCTGTATCGGACTTTTTGGGAGCAGCCCCTCCGCCAGTGCCCAACGATCCGCGCAGCCACCCACCAGCGAACTCATCCGCCAATCCTCCGGGAAATCCACCAGCCAAGCTGCCGTGCCACCCGCCCAGTCAATCA
>DASZWE010000641.1:0-6473 GCA_035546735.1 Puia sp. | reverse complement strand
CGCCGGCCCGGTCCGCCCATACCCACGTCCTTCGAATGATCCCCCGAAAGATTCAGGTTCCCTCCGGGCCCCTTAAACGACCCCGCCGCCCCCCGAGTACCCCGGGAACCCTTTTTCCGAAAAAACCCCTTTTATTTTGGTATTTTCGTTGCCCGGATGTACCTTTGCCGTCCTAAAAATGTCGAGTAATGGCAAATCATAAGGCAACCAAAAAAGATGTAAGGCAAGCCACCAAGCGCAGGGATCGTAATCGCTACTATGGCAAGACCACCCGTAATGCGATCCGTGACCTGAGAGAGATCAAGGGGCAGAAGGAAGCTGGCGAAAAGCTGCCTGAGATAGCCTCCATGATCGACAAACTGGCTAAAAAAGGCGTTATTCACAAGAATAAGGCTGCCAATCTGAAGAGCAAGCTGGCTCGTAGGATCAACTCCCTCGGAGTTGCCAAATAAGCTATCTATCAAGCCTTTATAGAAAAAGCATCCCAATGGGATGCTTTTTCAGTTACAAGAAGGTCTTCCATACGGCCAACCTATACCTTGGTATTTACTTCTATATTGTTCAAGGTCTTATTGATCCTGAAAAAGATGATCACCAGCTCACACCAGATCCTCCAGGCGACATTGCCGACGACGAGCATGATCAGCCCCCCAAAAAAACCACCTCCGCCCAGCAGGCTGAATGGACTGAAGCCCTCTCCCCCCAGATCTCCAAACCCTTCATGGCTGCGCCCGCCGAACATAGCGGCAAGACTGGCGAGCGTGATCAGCACGGCCACCACCGCATAGACGATCTGAATGATCTGTAAAGTGATCATGGTACGGAAGGATAAAAAATCTCTTAGATTGAAGCCGGAGCTTGGCTGTGGAGCCTGGGCAATGTTGGATTGTTCCATGATTTATTGTTTAAAGATTAAAAAATACAATCTTTAGAGCATGGATCATGTGGCTTCAGGCTTTTTAAAGATAGATAATATTACCCTAAATTGTAATCATGAATAGGAACATACTAATATATATATTTCTTTCATTATGCACCCTATCCGGACAGGGACAAATTCCGACCACTCCCTTTGAAAGGTCCGAAGGCCGGCAAACCACTACTTATTTCGAATGCATCGACTTTTATAAGAAATTGGATCAGCAGTCTCCCCGCCTGTCCATTCGGACCATGGGCATGAGCGATGCAGGCTATCCCTATCATCTGCTGCTATACTCCAACGATGCATCGGCCGACCCCGCCTTGTGGCGGAAACAGCACAAGGTCATCCTCCTCATCAACAATGGCATTCACCCGGGCGAGCCGGACGGAATAGACGCCAGCATGCTCCTGCTGCGCGACCTGGTTGCAAAAAAGATCAGCCTCCCCGACAATATCGCCCTGGCCGTCATCCCCCTGTACAACATCGGCGGAGCGCTCAATAGAACCTCCTTTTCCAGGGTCAACCAGAACGGTCCCGTCAGCTATGGTTTCCGGGGCAATGCACAGGACCTGGATCTCAACCGGGATTTTACCAAATGCGACACTCGCAACGCGCGATCCTTTGCCCGGATATTCCATTGGGTGGACCCCGACATCCTCATCGACAATCATGTCAGCGACGGGGCGGATTACCAATATACCATGACACTCCTGTCCAGTCAGTGGAACAAGCTGGGCGGACCGCTCGGAACCTTTCTCCATGATGTATTCCGGCCGGCTCTCTTCACCGACATGGAGAAAAAAGGATGGCCAATGACGCCCTATGTAAATTTTGAGGAAGGGAGCCCCGACAAAGGATGGGAAGCCTTTTATGATCCTCCCCGCTATTCCAGCGGCTACGCCTCCCTGTTCAATACCATTGCGTTCATGCCTGAGACCCATATGCTCAAGCCCTTTAAAGATCGTGTGCTCTCCACTTATGCCCTGATGGAAGTAATGATCACCGAAGCTTCCCTGCATGCAAATGAGCTGCTGCAGGCACGCAGCCGGAACATACAGACGGACCTTGCAAAGACCACCTGGCCCCTGAGCTGGAGCGTAGACTCTTCCCGATGGGACATGATCCCATTCAAAGGCTATGAGACAGGATACAAGACCAGCGAAGTGACTGGTTTACCCCGCTTGTATTACGATCACAACCGTCCTTTTGAGAAAGAAGTTCGCCTGTATGACCATTTTGCACCCGCAGGCTGGATAAAGTCGCCACGAGCCTATGTCATTCCCCAGGGCTGGCACGAGGTCATCGATCTGCTGACCCTGAATGGAGTAAAGATGCGCAGATTGACGCAGGATACAGCTATCACGGTAGAAGCCTATCACATCGACAGCTACCGGTCATACCCCCAGGCATATGAGAAACACCATAAGAATACGGATGTGAAAGTATCCGCCACTACATCACGGCTCTCCTTTCTGAAAGGCGATTATTGGATACCCACGGCGCAGCCCTGCCGGCGATTCATCGTTGAAATGCTGGAACCCACGGGCGCCGACGCTTATTTTGCATGGAATTTCTTCGATGCCATCCTGGAGCAAAAAGAATATTATAGTAACTATCGCTGGGAGGACGTAGCAGCTGACTGGCTAAGACAGCACCCTGAAATAAAGGACAGCCTCGAGAGCAGACGGAAAGCCGACCCTCCTTTTTCACAAAATGCCGATGCTCAGCTGGAATTTGTCTACAGGCGTTCCCCTTATTATGAACCCGCACACCTGCGGTATCCGGTATATAAAGTGATACAATAAAAATTAATACCTCCTGCCACGATCGTCGCCGCCGGGACGCCAGCCCCCACGGTCTCCGCCTCTATCTCCGCCTCGGTCACCGCGATCCCCTCTGTCTCCCCTATCTCCACGGTCTCCCCCTCTATCTCCACGGTCGTCACGTCCGCGTCCACGGTCATCTCCACCACCGCGATTGAAACCGCCCCCACCACCGCGGTTGTAACCACCGCCGCCTCCGCCGCGGTTGAAGCCACCGCCTCCACCACCACGATTGAAGCCGCCGCCTCCGCCGCCACCTCTGGACTGCTCTTCCGCCTCTTTTACGGCCAGTTTCTTACCCCTGATGGCAGCGCCATCCAGCGTTTCGATCGCCCCCTTTGCTTCCGTATCATCGGGCATATCTACGAAACCAAAGCCTTTACTTTTTCCCGTCTCTCTATCGAGGACCACTTTTGCCGTATTCACTACACCGTACAGCTCAAACATTTCTTTCAGATCAACATCATCAAAGTCAGAAGGTAAACCTGCTACAAAAAGCTTCATGCCAGAGAATTTGAAGTAAAAATACAAGTTTGGAGGGTATATCTGCTAATAATATTAAAATTTGTTGCTTAATTTTTTATATACGGATTTTCGCGCCATTCAACGCTTTTGAGGGCTTTTAGCCCGCTAAGGGAATGCCATTAGGATCTGCTTGCCAGGAACCGCCGAAGGCGGTTCGTCCAAGGACAGTCCCGCACTTTTACTTGTCCAATCCACCCCTACGAATTGGCTTCACAGGTGTTGGCTATGGCATTGGCTGGCCTGTAGCTGGATTGTTGGGAAGGACGCTTTTCTCCCGGGATGCAGGGACAGGGTCTTCACTGGCCATATAAGCCAGCGCCGCCACCAGGATAGCATTATTACGGAGGTCGTCGAATACGATCTTATCGTAAGTATCCCGGTTGGTATGCCAGGTATACGTTCCGTAAGACCAGCTCAACGAGCTCAGGGAAAATGCCGGCGCCGGCAGCCACAAAGGAGGCAAAGTCGGACCCTCCCCCGCCAGGCAAGCCGGGGTAACTGGTCTTTATCGAGTCCCGTATATAGGAGGGCGCCGCAGACAGCCAGCGGGTAAGATATTCAGAGGCCCGAAGGAACCCCTGACCCGCCAGGTTGACGACCCTCCCGGTGAATATCTTATCGACGCCAAAACCAGCCGACCAGTTGGAGGTGATGATACCCGCGGCGCCGGCATTTTCCAATACCACCGGCAGCGTACGGTCCGTATTGACGATGTTGTCTATGACGGTATTCCCCGACTGCGCAAATACAAAGGCGATCGAAAAGACCAGGCCGGCGATGATCAGTGTCTTTTTCTCATACTTAAATGTAGGGAATACTATTTACTTCCATAAAATGAATCCAGGAAAAGAAATCGCCGCCTGTCCTTTTCCGGCTCCTGATGCGCAGCCTTGTCGATGATCATTACCATCGGCGCCTCTTTCCGAAAAGCCTGCCAGGCCGGCAATCCGGAGCCATTGGGATCACCTGTCTTTATAAAGTTGACAAAAAAACCTTGCATGATCTCCGAGGTCTTGTGATCATCCGGCGTCCATGCATAAATGTTATAAACAGAAAGATTGCCCAATGCATAGGCGATCTCGGCTGAATGCGGGGCAATGGTAAAAGGCACGGGCTTGGGCGGTTCCTTCGCATCCGCCCAGGGTGGCTGTTGTTGAGCATAAAGATACCGGTAGACAGGCTTGCCGCCCGTCATTGAATGCAGGTCCAGCCATTTCCAGGTGCTATAGCCCAGGAAACGATCGGTAGCCAGATCGGTAGCTGACCGTAACACTTCCGCCGCGGTGGCAGCAGGAAAATTCTTTTCTGCTTCTTCAGCCCTTGCTCCATAGATCCTCAACAACGCTGAATAATAGTTGGCTACGGTCGGTTCCTGATTGTCCAGGATGCCGCTCCAGGATACTTCCGTGGCATTCCATCCGGCCAGCAACGGAACATTGGCCTGGCCGCCGGTGGAAAATATTTCCCTGGGCGTCCGCGGAAGAACATAGCCATCGACAATAGTGGAAAAATGAAACCCTGAGTTCGCAGCTTCTTCCATAAGCTGTTGTGCCGGCTCTTCCCGTAATGCATCGAAAGAAGTGTTGAGCGCCCCCGTAAATCTCGCCCCCATTTGCTCCGCGATGAGGAGATTGGGAGGTTCCGTCGCTCCCAGTATGGAGCCGCTCTCCCCGATGGCTTTGGAGAAAAGACCTTTGGAAAGGGGAGATGCCATTTGAACGCTGACGGACATGGAGCCTGCCGACTGTCCGGCAATGGTCACTTTAGCCGGATCACCGCCAAAGGCGGCTATATTCTGTTGTACCCACCGAAGGGCCTCTTGTTGGTCCAGGTAACCATAATTTCCACAGTTGTGATGAAGTGATTCATCCGTCAGACGGGGATGGGTGAAAAAGCCAAAAATGCCAAGCCGGTAATTGCACGTGACGGCCACAATCCCCTTTCGCGCCATGGACGCTCCGTCATAGCGCACCTCGGACGCATCCCCTGCATATAATCCCCCACCATAAAAATAGACGAGGACAGGAAGCCTGTCACTGTCGGAAACAGCCGGCGTCCAGACATTCAGATAGAGACAATCCTCGCTGCACTTTTCACTGCGGAAGACCATGTCCTTAAAATTCGCTGTTTGCATAGGCCGCGGCCCAAACTTTACCGCCTTGCGCACACCTTTCCAGTTCTTTAATGGTTGCGGCTCTTTCCAGCGTAACGCCCCCACCGGAGGCCGGGCAAAGGGAACACCTCTAAATATCCGGATGTTGCCGTCCTGAACACCTTCCAGGATGCCGTTGGCTACACGGACCTGAAGGGCAGGCTGTGCATGCCCTCCGATAAGGAAAAGGCCCGCCAGCACAATGCAGTATAATTTTCTCATACAGACAGCATGCGATGTGAATGTTGACAGTTCGTTCCTGTAAAATACTGATTTTTTAGCTGGGCCCGACATTTGCATACACGTTTTTATGGAAACTCAACATATCAAAGAGCTAAAAAGGATCCCCGTCTCCGGACAGGAGGAGGCTTTTCAGCTGATCACTCGCCTAAGCCAGCATTATAATATGCATCAGGATACACATCGTCATCAATTCCACGTGTCCAATGATCTTTATTCCGCCTATTATGACGCAGAAGAGAACGTAGTAAAGATGGAATCCATTAATCCAGAGACAACTACCGAGCAGATCGAAGAATTTCTCATGGGCTTTCCCCCATTTTTTTAAGCCTGGTTTTCCCCTAGCTTTGCCCAATATGCGCAAGGCTCAACCCAAAGACAAAGAACAGGTAGTACGCATGCTCACTCTTTGCTTTGACGCCAACAAGTCCGTCAACTACATCATCCCCCAGGACCATCGTCGCACGGAAAGGATCACCCGGCTCATGGAATACTCCTTCGACTATTGTCGGCTTTTTGGAGAAGTATACCTCTCCGACGACAGACAAGCCTGCGCCCTCATAGTACATCCGCATAAAGTAAAGACCTCCTTACCATCCATCCGGCTGGATCTGCGGCTCATTATAAAATGCATTGGACTAAAAAATATCCGGAAAGTAGTACAGCGGGAGGCCGTCATAAAAAAGCTTCACCCCAAAGACCCCTTCTGCTATTTATGGTTCATCGGCACGGCCCCCGATGTTCAACACAAAGGCATCGGGACCACGCTGCTAAAATCCTTATTGGACCAATGCGAAAAAGAAGCCCTGCC
>DASZWE010000640.1:0-5506 GCA_035546735.1 Puia sp. | reverse complement strand
GGGAGACAGGGGAAAAAGAAGCATTTTCTGTAAAAGGTCGTCACGATCTTTGTATCGCATTGCGGGTACCCGTAGTGCTGGAGGCTGTCACCGCCCTGGTGCTGGCCGACCTTTTGCTGTTGGAGCAATGTATACCCAGACGGATGAGGGATGACACCCCCAGCAGGTGAACTTTCTGTGGAAATAACGGAAAAATAGTTATTTACAATTGAGAAATATTAGTTCGTTGTATTATATTGTCGTGCGTATGAACTACCGAAAGTGCCGTTTCCGGACATTACCCCTTCTTTTATTGCTGTCGCTATTTTTTCCCCGCTGTAATGATAATAACGGGAAGATGGAAAAGGATACGGTAAAGAATCCTGCGAAAATGGAAGAGCATGTAGGGGACGACATGAAGAAGATGCTGCAGTATGCCCTGGATAACAAGGATAAGCTGAACGACTCGACCAACCTGAATTACCGGAAATTACTGGACAGTATTTATGAAGCCAATGGCTATGTTCCTTTATGGAGCCAAAAGGATCATTGGCAAAGACAAACGGATTCTCTTTTCAATTTTATCGAGAATAGCAAGCTATATGGTCTTTTCCCCTCGGACTATCATTATTCTTCATTGTCTTTTATTCATCGTATACTCAGCGAGGACACGCTGGCGCGAAAGAATGCGGCGTTATGGGCCAGGGCTGATCTTTTGTATACCGATGCGTTCTTTACCCTGGTCAGACACCTCAAGCAGGGGCGGTTGGAGCGTGACAGTCTCACGTTGCGGAAGGACTCTGTCTTGCCGGATGGATTATATAAGAATACCTTGACGACAGCTCTTCATACGGACAGCTTTAGCACTGTCCTGCAGGCATTGCAGCCTAAATTCAAAGGGTATGACTCGTTGAAGAGCTATCTGGGAGAGTTCCTGGCGACGGCCAGGTTTCGCAACCTGACGTGGTTGGAGTATCCGTATAAGGATTCGGCTACTTTTTACCGGAATCTGGCTCACCGGCTGCAGGAGGTGGGCTATATAGATAGCGCTGCTAACGCTAACAATGTGGACACGGCGACGTTAGCCAGGGCCATTCGAAATTATCAGACGGCCAATAAGCTGAAGGCCACCGGCAAGGTCTATGCGGACATGATCTATATGATGGATAATTCCGATTGGGAGAAGTTCAAACGGGTGGCCATCACTATGGACAAGTACAAGCTGTTACCCGATACGCTGCCTTCTACCTATGTATGGGTCAATCTGCCCGCCTTTGATCTGCGTGTTATCAATGATGACACGACGGTGTTTACCTCGAAGGTGATCGTGGGGGCTCCCAAGACCCGCACGCCGCTGCTTACCAGCGAAATATCCAATTTTATCACCTATCCTCAATGGACGGTGCCCAACAGTATCATCTTTAAGGAGATGCTGCCCCAGATCAAGCGAAATATCGATTACCTCGAGAAGCAGAACCTGATGGTGGTGGACTGGAAGGACAGTGTCCGGGACCCTGCTACCATAAATTGGAAAAGGCTGAATAAGAACAATTTTCCCTACCAGTTAAAGCAGCGCCAGGGCGATGATAACTCGCTGGGTGTCATAAAGTTTAATTTTAGGAATAAATACGATGTATATCTGCATGATACAAATGGCCGTTGGATGTTCGGTAAATCCTACCGGGCGCTGAGCCATGGGTGTGTACGGGTAAAGGAGTGGCAGAAAATGGCGGATTTCCTCATCCGCAACGATACTATCCGGTACAAGCCGGACACGTTAAAAGCCTGGATACAGCGCCAGGAGAAGCATACCGTCTATGGCTTTGCCAAAGTCCCGATATTCCTCCGTTATTTCTCCGTGGAGGGCGCCAAAGGAAAGCTTCTTTTTCATGAAGACATCTATGGGGAGGACCGGCTGCTGAGGGACAGATACTTTGCAGATAAGCCAATTAATTGATAACTTAGCGAACCACAGGTTCGCTGTCCGAAGGACAATAAGACAGGGTCCGTGTAATATCCAGGCGCCGCAGGCGCCGAAAAATATCCAATTCCTTTAAGAAACCAACCAGTTGCCAATGTCAAAGAAATTTAAAACCGGACTACTTGCCTGCATTGTCTTTCCTGTGGCAGTACTGGGCAGGGAGGAAAGACCCGTCCGGGACAGTGTTCTTCCCAAGCATCATCACAAGCCTGCCTCCGTCAAGGTGCAATACGGGATCGCCAGCTATTACGCCGACAAGTTCGAGGGCCGCAAGACGTATACAGATGAGATCTTCAGCCAGCAGAAGCTTACGGCCGCCAGCAATACTTTGCCCATGCATACCTGGGTCCGTGTGACCAATCTGCGTAATCACAAGTCGGTGATCGTACGGATCAACGACAAGATGCATCCTCACAACAAGCGGCTTATCGATCTCAGTCGTGCTGCCGCGGAAAGGCTGGGCTATTGCGGGAGGGGGTTGACGCACGTGCGGGTAGATGTGCTTGGGAAGAGAAAACCGCCTGAAGCGGAAGAAGAGGCCACTACAAAGAAATAAAAAACCCGGATCGTCATCCGGGTTTGAAGTCAACGTTTGTTGGCTTAATTGAATGGGTTTGGATTAACGCTTCATTTTCTTAAAAACACTGATGCTGCCGTCGGTGGCCACATTCAATACATACTTCCTGTCTCCATTGACAACCGTGACATAGTAGCTCAATCCATTTTCCGAATGGTCGAACTCGATGGCTTCGGTGATATCAAAGTCCTTGTATTGTTTATTGATGTTGATGACATAGGAAAGGGGCAGATCCTTTACGGATATTTCGCGGCTGAGGCCGATATAGTTACCCTGACGATCGAAGAAGGCCTGCAGTTTCAGGTTGTGCCAGGTGAAATTTACTTCGGTAAATTCTTTTTTTACCGTGTAGGATATTTCGGAAGCCTGCGGGAATGATTTTTTGAACGTGTCTGCGCCTTTGAAGTCGAGTGTGTTATCGCCTGCGAAAGCTGAGCTTGCGATGGTTATTACCATAAAAGCGATGATGGATACCTTTTTACCAACGATCATAATTGATCTTTTAAGGTGTTGGTGATACTTCGTGTTCATAAATACTATTTTTTTTAAGTTTGTTTGCCAAATTGTTGGTTGCTGTTATTAAGACCAACCTAATGCCAAATAGGTTACATTTGCATAACATATTGATAACTAGAACTATCGTAAATTCGATGAAAAGCAGGACTGTCCGGTATCGGACGATCAGTTGTTCGCAAGTGGACAATAATGCGGTTTCACCATTCAACATAACAAGTCATGACCCGAGCTTGCGAGAGCCATGATAGCATTTAAAAAACATCAACTCATCATGAACACAAACATTGGAATTTCCCAGAAGAATCTACAGGCAGTGGCAGCGGAGCTGTCCAAATTATTGGCTGATGAATTTGTACTTTATACGAAGACGCGCAATGCGCATTGGAATGTGGAAGGTCCCGACTTTCACACCATGCATATCTTTTTTGAACAGCAGTATGAGGCGCTGGATGAGACAATGGACAGTGTGGCCGAGCGTATCCGTCAGCTGGGGCATTTTGCGCCGGCCACGTTGAAGAGCTTTCTTTCGCTGACCCATCTTACGGAAAAGCTGGGAGAGAAGAATGACAGCCAGGGATTCCTCAAGGAGCTGCTCATCGATCATGAGAATATCATCATTTATTGCCGCGAGAACATCAATCGTTTTGCGAGCGAATATGGTGATCTGGGGACCAGCGATTTTATCACGGGCCTGATGGAAGAGCATGAGAAGATGGCCTGGATGCTGCGTGCGCACCTGAAATAAACCAACGGACCCGTGCCGGGCTGCCGGACAGGGAGCGTGGCTAATCCTTGTGCTTGCCGAAGAGTCTTTTAAAGAAGCCTTCTTTTTTCTTCGGCGGCGGCGGTGTCTGCGGCGCATCCGATACGGTGACCTTTATGGATCCCTGGGGACTATTCTTTTGCATGGTAGCCTCTTTCAGTATCTTCTGTTCTTCGGGAGACAGCTTGGAATCCGTAGGCACGGTGGGAGCGCTGGTATCAAGATATTGATTGGCTTTACCATTCCCTTCATTGGCTCCTTCCGCTCCGGGAGGAGCTATTTTTTCAATGTTCATGTAGTCATACATCATTTCCCTCCGCAAGTTCTCGGGCTGGATGAACTTGGCATTACGATCCAGGCCCAGGCTCTTGTCCGCGAGGGCCTTTGCAAAGAAATATTCCCAGATGGGACGGGCTGCCTGTGCGCCATAGCCAAGTCCGCCCTCCAGGTGGATAAAGCGGGCGTCGCAGCCGATCCATGCCCCGGCCATCAGCTGTGGGGTATAGCCCATGAACCATGCGTCGGAGTTGTCATTGGTCGTGCCTGTCTTACCGCCCATCTCTGCGATACCCAGCCTGCTGCGGAGGCCGGCTGCGGTGCCGAAGTCCACGGGTCCCTGCATCATACGGGCCATGGTGTAGGCGGTAGCCTGGCTGATGACCTCTTTACGTTTGGTATCGAAGCGTTCCAGGACATTGCCGTTCTTATCCTCAATCCTGGAGATATAATAAGGCTTGGTGCTAAATCCGCTGGCGGGGAACATGGTATAGCCCCACATCATTTCGTATAAGGAAAGATCGCAGGCGCCCAGGGCCATGGAAGGGTAGGGCTCGATGTTGGTGGGAATGCCTATCTTCTTAATATACTCTGCAAAGTTTTTGGGGCCTACCTGTTTCATGAGATAGGCGGCCACGCCATTGATCGACCAGGCGAGACCGGAAGCCATCGTCATCGACTCGCCCTCGTGCCTGTCCATGCGAGCGGGCACATAGCCAAAGCCGGGGAAATACTGCTGGCTGGTCTGGCATACCGTTTCCGGTGTGAAATTAAAGTCTTCGATGGCTTCGCTATAGAGGAAGGGCTTGATAGCGCTTCCTACCTGTCGCTTGGTATTGATATTGACGTGATCGAACTTATAGGTCTTGAAGTCGATGCCGCCGACCCAGGCTTTTACAGCGCCGGTGACGGGGTCCATGACCATAAAGGCCGTTTGCAGCATCTGCTGGTTGTATTTGATGGAGTCCATCGGGGTCATCACGGTGTCCTTTTCCCGGCGGCTGTTCCAGGCAAACACTTTCATGGATACGGGCTGGAAGAAGGTCTTGCGTATGTCCGCGTCGCTGAGCCCGTCGTCTTCGAGCGCATGCCATCTATCACTGTTATGCATGGCCGCATCGAGAATGTTCTGGTGATCTTTCCAGATGAGACCCTTCCGAATGCCGTATTGGGAGCTGAGCGCTCTTTGAAGGATGGGCAGCTGTTTGGCCACCGCCTCGTCGGCATACAGCTGCATACGGGGATTGATGGTGGTATAGATGCGAAGGCCGTCTTCATAGAGATTGTAGGGCTCTCCGGTGGCGGGGTTCTTGTGTTCCTTGCACCAGCTTTTCAGGAAATCCCGAAGGACATCCCTGAAGTAGGGGGCCAGTCCGTTGTTCTCGTCGAGCTTTTTGTAATTGCTCATGTCGAT
>DASZWE010000639.1:0-4119 GCA_035546735.1 Puia sp. | reverse complement strand
ATCTGCGGCTCCGGATGTAAAGGATTTATCACCAGCTCCTGTCGTTGAGCATCGATGATCACGAAATTGACCGTGGTCGGAGACCTCCCAGCTTCAGCACCGCATACTCCGGATGCAAGGGGTTCACTACCAATTCCTGCCGCTTGGGATGTATCAGTACATCCATTTCCTCCATTGGAATAGCTCCTAATAGAGGTTCGGTGTCCCACGGTAGCACCAGGGCACTGCATAAAGCCCGCCGGTTGGCAAATTTTACGCTCACCGGTCCGACGACATCATGTGTGGCATCGTCACCATTGGCCATCTGATACGTCCGCTGCTCGATGAACGGCAGCTGTAGCACAGATTGAATGTTCTCATTGATACACATCATCCAGGCGCCGCTGTCCACCAGCATCCTCACACGGATACTGCGTACCTCCTCTTCTCCGATGATACATCTCTGCGCCATTCCCAGATCCACGCTGTTGATCAATTCAATTTCTGCATGTACAACTCCCATAAAATAAAGGTTTAAATGAAAAAATAGTTTCATCCCCGTGGACATAACATCGCCATCAGGTACAAAACCAAATTTCGCATTTAACCAATAAAAAAAATTGGAAACTTTTCGGCGAGTTAAACTAGTTTAATACGTACTCCCGGTCTGCACTTTCTTTCCCTTCTTTCCAAGCTTCTTCTCGAACTCCAACACCTCCTTAGGCTTGGTATTCGCTTTGGGTGCATTGGCGGCGGTAGTCGAAGTCCCACCTTTGGGCGCCTCCCGTTTGCCTAATGTATAGGTCTCGGTACGTGCAACCATACCCGTGGCAGGATCATAGAATTTCCAGACGCCATCCTTAAGACCGGCTCCCTCATTCTTTATGACGACAGTCTTGTAATTATCGAGGTGATCGGGGTCTTCCACCTGGATCGTATCATATTCCTTATCAGGATTCAAAGCCCTCCAGCTTTCCTCCCGCAGCAACGTCCCATTCATGCCAAAATACTGGCAGACCCCATCCTTGAATCCCCATTTATAGAACTCCACCCCTATCAGGTCCCCCTGCAGGTTATAGAGCCTCCAGGTACCTTCCTTACGGTCGTTCTTATAAACCCCTTCCTCCTCATATCCCGGCTCTCCCCTTAGTTCGTCATAATGGTTCACCCATTTGCCCTGCTTTTTATCCTGTTTGTCAAGGCAGTTCAGGGTATCCCCATTGGGGCTGATCTTATAGTCTTTCCATTGAGCAAAGCTCTTCACTGGATGTATCTGCAAGATAATCAATGAGAAAAGAAAGAGTATCCACCGCATGATCGTTGATTTTAAATGTGCCGGGATTTGCCCCATACCTGAAAAAAGAACGAAAATCATTCCAATTTATGATCTAACCCTTAACTTTCCAGGATGAACAAACTCCTCAGAACTGGCCCGAGGCTCGTTGGTCCGACGAAGGTCTCAGTCATTAGATCTTTCCGGAAAACGGGTTACATTTCCCGGAAGACCCGTTTTTCGGATATTATATTGACCTGCCTGTTATTCAGCAGCATGTTGATCCTTGCCGCATCCACAGCTCATGCGCAAAACCCGGCTGCGAAACCCTCCGCACAGCCTGAGGGTCAAAAACTTACACCCGAGAAGGAGGCGCAGATCATCGCCCGGATGCAGGCAGAGGCTAAAAAGTTCACCATACCCCAGATGAAGGCAGCGCTGGAACAAAGCCCCAACCCGGTGCTGTACGCCAAACAAATACTCCAGAAAAGATTTAAGATCGACACGATCATTGTGACAAGAACACGCAATTTTAGCAGTCTGGCCGACAGTCTGGCTTATAAGGGGAAGATCAAAAAAGTATACGGCCCCTACGGCGATAAGAACAGCCGGTTCCTCGTCCAGCTGCTCACCAAGGCGCCTAATCAGTTCTACCACATCAGCCAGATCTTTATCGACACTTCTATCTTCCGCTATCGCATCGCGGATTCCCTGGGCAATCTCATCCTGCGTAAATTAAAGGACAACGCTGCCAGCTTCGATCAGCTGGCCAAGACCTATTCAATGGGAGGAGAAGGAGGAGGCGATCTGGGATGGATAGCACGGGGCGCGATGGTGCCGCAGATAGAACATGAGGTCAACACCCACAAAAAAGGAGAAGTATTTAAGATCTGGAGCGCCAATGGACTTCATATCATCCGCAAGACAGATAATCCCAAACAGGACACGGGATTTGCGCTCCTGATGCGGATCTGGCTGTAAGACGATCCGCATCGCCCGAAGGACCATCATTAGCGTCCTTGAAATATCCTCAGTCTGGCCGAAGGCCAACAATTAGAAAAAGCACCTGACCGCCAGCTCATACCCCTTCAATCCCAACCCCATGATCGTCCCCTTTGCCTTGGCAGAAACATGGGACAGCTTACGGAAATCCTCCCTTGCATGCACGTTGCTGATATGCACTTCTATTACAGGCGTCTTTATGGCGGCAATGGCATCCCCTATCGCAACAGATGTATGCGTATATCCGCCCGGATTCATGATAATGCCATCATAGGAAAATCCCACTTTTTGCAGCTGATTGATAAGCTCGCCCTCCACATTGCTCTGGAAATAATCGAACTCCACAGCCGGGAACAGCTGCTCCAGCTCCTTAAAATACTGTTCAAAGGTTTTGCTGCCATACACATCCGGCTCCCGGGTGCCCAGCAGATTGAGATTAGGCCCGTTGATAATGGCTATCCTCATGATTGGCTCTTTTTGATCAGCTCGATAAATTCGTCGAAGAGGTAACGGCTGTCATGTGGACCCGGGGTCGCTTCCGGGTGATATTGTACGGAAAAGGCCGGCCGGTCCTTCAGCCGTATGCCCTCGATGGAGTCATCATTCAGATTGACATGCGTAACCTCGATATTGGAGGCTTTCTTCACCGCCACAGGGTCCACGCCAAAACCATGGTTCTGCGTAGTGATCTCGCATCTGCCGGTCACCAGGTTCTTTACAGGGTGATTGAGTCCCCTGTGACCATGGTGCATTTTAAAGGTCGGTATGTCGTTGGCCAGTGCCAGGAGCTGATGTCCCAGACATATTCCAAAAAGTGGCTTCTTTTCCTTTAATATCTCTTTTACCGCAGGAATGGCATAATCCATGGGAGCCGGGTCGCCGGGGCCATTGGAAAGGAAATAACCATGAGGATGGAAGGCACGTACCTTCTCCAGCGGGGTCCTTGCCGGAAATACTTTTACAAAAGCCCCTCTCTCCACCATACATTGAAGGATATGCTGTTTTACCCCAAAATCCATCACCGCAATGCGGATGTCAGCCCCGGGGTCGCCTATCTCATACTCCCTTTCCGTACTGACAGCAGAGGCCAGCTCCAGTCCATCCATGGAGGGGGTCTTGGCCAGAATGTCCTTTAGCTTATCGATATCCTCTATTTCAGACGAGATGACACAGTTCATTGCCCCTTTGACCCGGACATGGGCCACGAGGGCGCGGGTATCCACTCCTTCGATACAAACGATATTATTGGCCTTGAGATACTCATCCAGGGAACCCTTGGCCTGCAGACGGGAGAACTGCTCTTCCAGATTCCTGCCGATGAGACCACGGATCTTGACGCCATCGGATTCGATGTCGGCATCCTTTACCCCGTAATTCCCGATATGGACGCTGTTCATGATCAGCACCTGTCCATAGTAGCTGGGGTCGGTAAACACTTCCTGATAGCCCGTCATCCCTGTATTAAAACAGATCTCACCCGAGGTGGTGCCTCTCTTTCCGAATGCTTTACCGTAATGAACAGAACCGTCTTGGAGTAACAGGATGGCGTTGGACATGTTGTAGAAAATTTCGCGAAATTACAAAAAAAGAGCGTCCGGGGACGCTCTTTTTGTATAAAAGAATTTAACATTTTCCGAACCTTCGGTTCGTAGTCCGAAAGACAGACATAAGATGCTTCCGAAAAACGGGTTAAATTTTCAGGTACCCGTTTTTTGGACATTCTATTCAGCTGCCTTCTTTTCTTTCTTTTCCTTTTTGGGAGCTTCTGCTGCAGGAGCTTCTTCAGCAGCTGCTTCAGTCGCCTCGCCGGCTTCTGTCTTGGCAGTAGCTTTCTTTTTGCCCCCGCCTGCCCTACGGGTCCTCTT
>DASZWE010000638.1:0-11327 GCA_035546735.1 Puia sp. | reverse complement strand
CGTCGTTGACACGCGAAAAATCGCCGCGGGAGATATTTTCTGCCAGGCTCACCAGTCTCTGAATTCGCCTGGAGATCTTCAGCACCAGGAAAACGGCTGTTCCGGTGCTGATCAGGATCATCGCAATACTGAAGAGCAGCGAAAATCGTTCTGTCTGCCGGATCGACCGGGATAGCGTTACCCGCCGCTGGTCCCGAAGGCCATATTCATACTGGTCGAATGAACTAAAAAGCTGTGCGATCTGATCGTTATAGCTTTTGCCGACTTCTTTTTTTAGTTGTGTTTCAAAGAGATAATTATACTCTTTGTTGGCAACGGAGTCGAATGAAGATCGCTTTTTGGCGTCGATCAGTGAATCCGCGAAGGAAACCCATTGCCGGTGCAGCAGCTCGATAGAGTCGATCTTTTGACGCTGGTTGGGGGAAGAAGCAGCCTCCATTTCTTCTTTCAACAGGGATGGGATCGTTCGCAGGCCATTGTAATAAGCGGCAAGAAAATGCACGTCGCTCGTCAGCAGATACCCTCTGAACGAACTTTGCATATCGGTTATATTTTTATTCAATGCGCCGGATTTGCGGATCACTAATTCGCTCTGCGTCAGGAAATGGGTGTCATTATTTACCTTCAGGGTGAGCCTATAGTTGAAATAGGAGTCGAGCAGATCGATGGAGATCGCAATGAGGAATCCGATTGAAATTTGTGTCGACAATTTCATAGGGTCGAAGGTACGCCCACATAGCCATTTTTTCGTAAATTACTTCACCATGAAATACGTTGCTATCGTTCATTTACTTTCACTTTGTATTTTGCGGCTTCACCAGGCGGAGCGTTGAGTGATCAGATGCTATATATTTGTGGTACTCTATCTCACTACGTATGCTGAAAAAAAGATTATTTATCGTTTCGAACCGTCTTCCTATTACCATCGAGCAGAAGGACAATGGATTTACCAGCAGGCCGTCTTCCGGCGGACTGGTATCCGCGATCACCGGGTATTTACAAAAAGGTGGACAGGAAACATTTTCGGAAACTTTTTGGGCCGGTGTGCCGGGGTGTACGGAAAAGACCTGGGCCATAGCCATGAACAGCCTCTCCGGCTCCCAATATGGGTATTTGCCCATATTTCTCAATTGGAAAAAATACGAGTTGTATTACAACGGGTTTTCCAATTCCGTCCTTTGGCCGCTATTTCATTATTTCCCGTCGTTTGTGGACTACAATTCTTCCTATTACGAGGCTTGGCTGGAAGTGAATGGCGTATTTGCAGAAAAGCTGGGTGCGCAGCTGAGGAAAGACGACGTGGTTTGGATACACGATTATCACCTGTTGCCGCTCGCTGGCCTGCTTAGAAAACGCATTCCTACGCTGACGATCGGCTTTTTCCTGCATATTCCTTTTCCTTCCTATGAATTGTTCCGGTTGATCCCCAAGGGCTGGCAGCGGTCAATCTTATCGGGAATGTTGGGCGCCGATCTCATCGGTTTTCATACCATCGATTATGCGAGCCATTTTCTATCTTCCGTAGAGGAAGTGCTGCAGATCGAGCATGATGGGCAGCTCATCTGGTGGGAGAACCGCCAGGTGAAGGCCGATGCCTTCCCGATCGGCATTGATTTCGAAAAATACAACCACGCCTGCGACGATCCGAAGGTGAAGGAGGTCAGGAAACAATACCTGGAGCTCAAAGGGACGCGAAAGCTGATCTTTTCGGTGGACAGGCTGGACTATACGAAAGGCGTCGCCAACCGGCTGAAGAGCTATCAGCATTTCATCACTTCCTTTCCCGAATACAAAGGCAATGTCATCTTCGTTCTTGTGATCGTTCCATCGCGAGACGTCATTATCAAATACGCCGAGCGGAAAAAGATCATCGACGAGGCGGTTGGGAACATTAATAGTAGCCTGGGCTCCGTGGTATGGCAGCCGATCATTTATAAATACGGTCACCTTTCGTTCGAGGAATTGATCGCGCTATACACTGCTTGCGATCTGGCGCTGATCACTCCCCTTCGGGATGGGATGAACCTCGTGTCGAAGGAATTTGTAGCCAGTAGAAAGGATGGTCATGGGGCGCTGGTATTGAGTGAAATGGCCGGCGCCGCCCGGGAGCTAACAGAAGCCTTGCTGGTGAACCCCAACGATATCGGAGAAATGGCGGTGGCGATAAAGACCGGGCTCGAAATGTCTGAAGCCAGCCAGCGGGACCGGCTCGTCGAAATGCAGGATCGCATCCGACGGTACGACGTCTTTGTTTGGGCGGCGGATTTCTTCCGTGAGCTGACGGCCGTCAAAAAAGATCAGCTGGAGTTCGAGATCAAATTCCTGGACGCCGTCACCAGGATCGAGCTGTTGGATGCTTATGCAAGGGCCGCCCGTCGGATATTGTTGCTCGATTACGACGGTACCCTGGTTCCGTTCGCAAAATTCCCTGGCGCCGCGGCGCCGACTCCCGACGTCCTTGAAATCCTGAGCGCTATCTCGGACAACCCGCTTAACGAGATCTATATCGTCAGCGGGCGGGATAGTCATACGCTTGAAAAATGGTTTTCCGGCATGTCTGTCGGCCTGATCGCCGAACATGGCGCGAAGGTCCGGCATAAGAATGGCGCCTGGGAGACTGCGGTCAATGATCCCGCGGAGGACTGGAAGTCGAAAATGGAAAAGATCATGCAGGGCTATGTCGATAAATGTCCGCACACGTTCATCGAACGGAAAGATTATTCCATCGCCTGGCACTACCGGAATGCCGATCTTGGCGACGGCGCCGTAAGGGCCCGGGAATTGTACGATGACCTCATCGGCCCGGCCAATCAGATGTCGTTGAATGTACTCAATGGGCACAAAGTCATCGAAGTACGGTTAAAGGGCATAAACAAAGGAGCCGCCATAAACCGGATCGTTACCTCGGCCAATTATGACTTCATCCTGTGCATCGGCGACGACGAAACGGATGAGGATATGTTCAAAAAGTTAGCCGGCCGGCCGGATGCATTTACGATCAAAGTAGGTAACGAAGCGTCCTTTGCCAAATACAATCTTCACAATCCGGCGATGGTGCAGGCGTTGCTTCAGACCGTCTCATCGTATGCGCCGGGTCCGCCCCAAGGGTAAAATGAGAAAGACCATTATCGATACAGCTTTTTTGCGATCCTGCCGATCGTCAATCCCTGGACCAGTATAGAGAACAGGACGATGATGTAGGTGACGCTTACAAACTCAGCCCGGTGGAATGCGGCCGGCAACGACAGCGCCAGGGCGACAGATATCCCACCGCGCAAACCTCCCCAGGTGAGGACACCGATGGCATGGCGCTCGAATGGGACAAATCGTCTCAACACCGTCACCGGCGCCAGGACCGACAGCCATCTCGCCAGCAGGACCACCAGGATCATGATCCCTCCGATGAAGAGGATCGCGTGATCGATCTTCACGATAAGCATTTCCAGGCCGATCAACAGGAAAAGGACGGCGTTGAGGATCTCGTCCACCAGCTCCCAGAACTTTGACAAATAATCTCTCGTCACGTCGGACATCGCGTGCTTTTTAGCTTCGTTGCCTGTAATGATCCCCGTGACTACCATTGCCAGTGGGCCGGAAACATGCAGAAAATCGGCGAACGAGTAGCCGGCCATGACGATGGCGATCGTTATGAGAATCTCGACCTGGTAGTTGTCCAGGGTCTTCAACACCTTATATCCCAACCATCCCAGGGCCAGGCCATAGAGGATACCACCGCCAGCCTCTTTTAAAAAAAGCAGGCTGATCCCGCCGAACGATAGGGGTTGTCCGGGGGATTCAGCCAGTTCCAGCACTGTCAGGAAAATGACGATCGCCACGCCGTCGTTGAAAAGGGACTCTCCGGCTATTTTTAACTCCAGGGACTGTGGGATGCCGGCGTCTTTCAGAATGCCCAGCACGGCAATGGGGTCCGTGGGAGATATGATGGCCCCGAACAGCAGGCAATGGATAAAGGGGATTGGAAAGCCAAACAGCTGCAGTGTATAGTAAACGAGACCGCCTACGATAAAAGTTGACGTGATGGTCCCCACCGTTGCGAGGACAATTACCGGCAAGCCCTGCTCTTTCAAACAGGTGGCGTCGATATGAAATCCGCCCGCAAAAAGCAGGAAGCCGAGCATTATCTTCATCAGGATCGTATTGAAATCGATACCAGCCACCCCGTTGCTGATCAACTCCAGCGATTCAAAATGAGGACCGAGAAAGACGATGAGCAGGGACGTGAGCAGCGAAATGACCATGATGCCGATAGTCTGCGGCCATTTGATCAGTTTGTAGTTGAGGTAACTGAATATCGCCGCGAGCAGGATCAAAACGGACAGTAGTTGATAGAAGGTCATGTTCTTCGTTTTTGTCAGGAGTAGACGAAATTACAACGATAAGGGAATTTTCAGTCGATTTCGTGGCGTATACCCAGGAATTTCATGTTCATCAGCTCGCTTAGGGAACGATTCAGCTATAAAATGGAGGAACCAGGGGCTAAGACTTATCCTTTGAAGAGATGCGTGGCCATCACGCGGTCGTGCCCGTAAATATCTTTGGCGAAATGCAACAATCCTTCTTTATCAACCCACGATGTAAAGTAGACGATGTACACAGGGACGGGTTTTTCCAGGGTAACCCATGTTTCCCTGGAGCGGTTCATAGCCTGCAGGATCTCCTTGTCGTTCCAGCCTGGCACGCCGGTAAGCAACAATTTTGCCAGTCCGAAAGGATTTTGCAGCCGGATGCAGCCATGGCTAAATGCTCTTTGGTGCTTGTCGAACAGATGACGGGCAGGCGTATCGTGAAAGTAGATATTGAATCGGTTGGGGAACAGGAATTTTACTTTCCCGAGAGCGTTATCGCTGCCTGGTTTTTGCCGTATAAGCGGTAGTCCATTGGAATGCCCGGTAATCTCCATGTGGTGGCGGGCAAGATAGCTTTTGTCTTTTTTGATGGCGGGTAAAATTTCATTCCGAACAATGCTGGAAGGTATATTCCAATACGGGCTGAATACGATGTATTTTAGCCGATCGGAGAATATCACGGTGTGATTGGCCGCTCTCCCGACGACGATCCGCATGGCAAGTTGGATGCTATCGTGCTGAAAAACCTGCAACCTGTATTCCGGGATATTGGCCAATATATATTCCGTGTCCTCTATGGGCATCCATTTCATCCGCTGGAGATTGATGAGCATTTGTTTTATTCTTTCTTCTACAGGAACGTTAAGCTCTTCAAGCAATTGATGGTCGACAACACCGGAAGGGGCAAGGCCGAAGCTTTTTTGCATCCTCTTTATAGCTTGTTCCAGCGCAATATCGAAGACCGTACTCGTATCGGCGGGTGACAGGTCCCCGGAGAACTGCAGCCTTTTCCGGATCTTTTCAATGTCTGCGCCTTTGATCCCCTTTTTTAAGGATTTTTCTTTTATGTCCAGGACGGGCCATCCGCCGGCTTTCAGGAGTGCGGAATAGGATTGAAGTTTATTCCGGAGGCGGTAGAATGCCTGGCCCAGCGGACGCCAGTTGCCCTTCCTACCCGTCAGGAATGAATCCAGCGCCGTTGCAGGATCGACCTTTTTGGCGGGGATGTACCATTTTGCCGTTTCCGGATCTATATTTCCGGATGAGGACGGATCGATGTATCGGAAGAAATCATATGTGAGGGACAGTTCGATATGCCCCATTTCGTTGGAGGAGGTCGCAGTGTCTCCATTTACCAGGCTATCCATCGCGGCATGAAACAGATCATCCCTGCCGTTGCTGTCGGGATTACTTTGCGCGTAAATCCGGGACTGTGTCCAGAAGGCTTCGGCCTGTTCCGTCAATCCTTCTTCGTTGAACCAGGCATACTGATAGTTCCGCGAATTGTAGAAATTTATGATGCCCGCGGCAACGGTACTGTCTTTGACCATGCTATCGACAAATCTCTGGACGGCCAGACTGTCCAGTGTGAGGAGGGTGGAGGCGTTGGCAGGTGTGATCGTGGTGTCTTTTTGAACCATAGGCTTCAAAGGCGCCGGACGTTTGTCGGTACATGCGGCGAGAAAGAGGGATAAAAATAATATCGTTATGTTGGATCTATTCAGTTTGATCGCCGAAAGAAACGGCTGCATCCCAAAAATACGAAACTTCGTTAAAATAAGCCTGCTTTGGGCCGGCCAGGTTATTGCAGTTAGGGTTCTAATTTCATTCTAATCACCGGACAGGCCGGATCTTTTTTTTATGGTTTATCTTTGCACCACTCCACGACCATATTTTCTCATCTTAAATGAAATGACTTATGAACACATTTCTAAATTATAAGCTTTGGGGCAACGCGATTAAGACCTGGTTCATCGCACCCGGTATCATCGCCATCACTGACTTTCGTGAATTCACTAACAGTTAAGGAAAAGAAGTATCTTCTGTTATGCGATTCTTCTACATATTTTTATTTCTATCTCTTCTGCGATGGATGTCGGCAGATGGTCAGATCCCCATTCAGGAGTTCAGGTTCCAATACAATCGAAAGATCAAGGATCCCTTTGACACCATTCCCAACGGATGGCGGTTGGGTGGGATCTACAATCTCAATATCAACCAGGGCGCGCTCAGCAACTGGTCGGCGGGTGGCGACAAATCTTCGATCTCCATCGCGTCTCTGCTAAGCACTTATGCATTGTATAAAAAAGGACGCCATTCCTGGGACAACACGCTCGATATGGCATACGGACTGGTGAATACGAGCAGCCTGGGGACCCGAAAAGCTGATGATCGTATCGACCTGCTGTCTAAATACGGCTACGACCTGGGAAACCGGTTCTTCGTCACCGGTCTGTTCAATTTCCGGAGCCAGTTCACAAAGGGTTATTCTTATCCCGATGAGAGTACCAAAGTGCTGACCTCGGATTTCGCGGCGCCCGCTTACTTTCTTTTTTCGCTAGGTATGGATTACAAATATGATCCGCATCTTTCCCTTTTCCTGTCGCCTGCAACAACCCGGTGGGTCATTGTCGATAACGATTCCCTCGCCAGGGTGGGAGCCTTTGGGGTCGATTCGGGACGGCGCTCGCGCCTGGAATTCGGTTCCTTTGCATCCCTGAAATACCAAAATGACTTCAACAAGACAACGAGCTACCGGGGCCGTATCGATCTATTTTCGAATTACCTCCGACGCCCTCAGGATATCAACATCTACTGGACGAATATCTTTTCCATAAAGGCATTCAAATACATTAGCGTCAATATATCTCTTGATATGATCTATGACAATGACATAAAGTCGGTGAAGCAGGACGGAAGCAGCGGCGGACCGGCCCTTCAAATAAAAGAAGTGCTCGGCATCGGCCTTGCGTATGAGTTCAACAACAGGAAGCGTCTGCTGCAAAAAAAGGCCATGACTATCCCCTGATTTAGCCACTTTCGAAACGGTAAAATTGGAAGACAACGATCGTCGAACCACGTCTTTTTATTTTACGTGATGAGCCATTATTGCCGCTTCAAGTACATCGATGTTTATATCTTTTAGCATTTTGAACTTAATGCAATATCCCGTCACGCTCGCCTTGCCTAACCTTTTTCCAAATGTTTGGGCTAAATATGTCTTATCCTTAAGCCCCATAATATAGACCGAAATGCCAGTTGTGTTGGCGCTTAGACCAACCTGATAAAACTCTCTGGTTTCTCCATTAGCATATTTTATGGTGTACGATCCATACCCTATATTGGGATTTGAAACAGTTTTATTTTCACTGTTTTTGCCATCCAGGAACCATAATTTACAGCCTGGTAACACCTGGAGTATGCGCCGGTGCAGTTCCTGCATATCACTACGTTTTGGCTCAGGCTGGCTGGTTATATAGTTTTTGATTTGGGCTTGTACGCTCTCCGGCATAACTGCAGATTTATTTCCCAAATGTACTCTGCTCTTTCTGAACTTGAAAGGGTTTACTCCTTCACTTTCTTCCACAGATCCCGCTTGAATGCCAGCACCTGTGTAGCATTACCGTTCTTGTCCTTCGTGAACTGCAACGGAAACCGCCGCTCCTTGCAATAGAAATCCACGTCGGATGTCGCTATGAACGGAATTTCCTGGTCATCCCATCCCTGCTTCAGGAGGAGCCCTTTGTCTGTCGCCCTGATCAGTATGAACACTTCACCATGGTCATTTTGCATCGTATACTTACCTTCCAGAGCTTTCAGCTCACTGGCCTTCAACTGAACTTCTTTTATCTCCAAAGGTTTGTAATCCCTGGTTTTTATCCAAAGGTCCCTGTCAAATGCCAATACCTGGGTGATCGAGCCATCTGACGCTTTGGTGAATTTCAAAGGAAAGTTCTGTTCATCATTCATGAATTCGAGTCCCGTCCGAGGTGAAAAGGAGATTTTCCGATTGTCCCACATTTGTTCCAAAACCAAACCATTCTTTACTGCCGAAATATGGATATAAGAATCATCCAATTTATAATAGCCTTCGAAGGACTTCAGGTCTGCAGGGCTAATGGCAGTATCCGTTATTTGCCCGGGCGCCACTACATTCGCTTTTCCGCCATCCGGACGCATCACAAAACAAAATACAGTAACAGTCAGCAGCAGGATATTTTTCCGTCTCATAATAAAGAGTTTATGAGGATATATACCAGTTAAATGCCAAACTGCAAGTCGATAGTAATCAACGACCTGAATCGGGACGCTGCCGACCTCTGTTCGAATATGGTACATCTGCTGTCCGGCGTTGTACTACTTATTGATCCCAGGCTGGCCGCGCGGCGCTGGCGAACCCTGTGGATAGTTTTATTCTTTCACCAATTCCTCGATCTTCCGTACCAGCATTGTCAGGTTAGTCTCATTGTTGCCGACGGAAACAAAGCGGATGATGCCTTTTTTGTCGATTAGGATCGTCCTGGGTATGCTGCTGCCGCCCAACTGCTTCCAGATTACATTGTCCTTATCCCATCCCACGGGGAAATGAACGCCGTCTTTCGCGAGCTGCTGCATTTTCGCAAGTACAGTTTCCTTCGACTCTTCCTTGGCGATGGGTAGTAATACAAATGGCTTATCTGCGAATGGCTTTATTATCTTGTCCGGGAAGTCGTAAAACTCCATTAAGCAGGGCCCGCACCACGTTGCCCAGAAATTAACCATCACGACTTTTCCTTTGAGCAAAGAAAGCTGCCGGTCCCGGCCATCGCTCATGGTGACTTTGAAATCATCCACAGCCTTTCCTATCAGGGAGTTTTCGTTGGTTGGTCTGCTCTCATTTACCAATGGCTTTTTGCTATTAGACCTCCCCTGGTTCGTCGCCAGGCTTCTTTCCGCTTTCTCCTTTTCGTTTAGCAAGGTTATAATGACAATAAATTCTTTTGCACCGATGGTATCGCCCAGCTTTTGTGCGAGGCTGTCACGCATTTCCTGGGATATGCCTTTACGCATCGATTCGACGTCCCCGTTCCTGGCATATGCCTCCAATTGCGGCCTGGTGATGATATGCCCATCGGCGATAATTACGTAAGAAGGCTTCTTGATGGGCGTATCCTGGGCGTGGAGTAAAGCCCTGCAGGGAAACAGGACAACCAGGAGCAATATGCTATATTTCATAGAGCAAGGTTAAGCAAAATATCCATTTAGATGCCCATAACTAAAAAACATCTAATGTTTCACCGTCGTATCCATTTTTGACAACCAGCGGATCCACCCGCCCATGGTAATATATTGCCCTTCCTTCAGCAGGACCATAAAAGCTTTCACATAATTGCATTTCCGGAACCTATGCAATGATTCTGCCCATCTAGTCCTCCCGCAATACTTCCACAGGATTCACGCTGGCAACCCGAAATGCCTGGAATCCTACCGTCACCACGGCCAGCAGGAGCGCCGTACCGCCGGCCTCCAACAACACCCAGCCATCCAGTGCCGTACGATAGCCAAAATCCCGCAGCCAGCTGTTGGCCAGCCACCATGCCAGCGGGGAGGCGATGACTATCGCCGTTATCACCAGCAGCAGGAATTCGCGGCTTAGCAGCAATGACACCCCCGCGACGGTAGCCCCCATCACTTTGCGGATACCGATCTCCTTTCCACGCCGGCTCGCGGAGAACAACGCCAGTCCGAACAGTCCCATGCACGAGACAAGGATCATGATCACGGTGGCCGATTGCATCAGCAGCGCCGCCCGGTTTTCCTCCAGGTACAGCCGGTCCACCGTTTCCTGGAGGGAAGAGTATGTAAAAGGGACCTGGGGAAAAAGCATCCGCCACCTCGATGCCAGCGCCGCGATCACTTTCTTAGCCGAGTCTCCCCGAACGCCCAGGCGGACCGCCACGCTTTTGGCATCGGACAGCCAGGTAATAATGATCAGCGGCCGGATCGTTTCATGGAAAGACGTCTGATGATAATCCCTGACTATCCCGCCGATCGTATACCACCGGCCATTCCCCCGGTAATACAGCTGTCCCCCCAACGCCTGTTTCGGATCAGCAAAACCGAGCGCGCGGGCATACGTTTCATTGACGAGCACCGGTACCACATTCTCCCCCTCATAGACATTGCCTCCCGCTACCAGCTGCATCTGATAAAAGGGGATAAAAGCGCTGTCCCCGATCTCCACTTCCACCGTCGTCTCATGCATCACCTTCATGTTCCCCTTTCGATATACAAACGAAGCCATCGGATGCTCCCTTCCCATGGGCGTGTGCCCCTGCGGGATCGCCTGTTTTACACCCGGCAGATTACTTACGGCCTCGGCGTAGGTGCGCATCTGATCTTTTTCTGCTCCCGGATAATCCACCGTTATGACTCCGTCACTGTTGAATCCCTTATCCGAATTGCGCATATGCCGTACCTGCCGCCCGATGACCAACGACCCGATGATAAAGAGCAGGGAAAAGGAGAATTGAAAAATGATCAACGCCCGTCGCAGTCCCACGCCCCCCTTTCCACTTTTGTCCAGCGATCCCTTCAGACTCAGCACGGGCAGATAAGAAGACATCAGCCGGGCCGGATAATACCCCGCCGCCAATGTCGTAAACACCGTTATCGCCAGCATGAACAGCCAGTTGCCTCCATCCCGGAACCGAAATCTTACCCCGGCCGGAATGCTGTCGCCAAACATCCACAGCACCGGCCATATCAGCAACAGGGACAGCGCCAGGGCGCATGCTGTCAGCAGCAATGTCTCGATCAGGAACTGGCCGGCAAGCGCTCTTCTGCTGCTGCCCATCACTTTGCGGATGCCCACCTCCTTCATCCGCTGGAAGCTCTGGGCGCTCGATAGGTTGATGAAATTGATGATGGCCAGTCCAAGAACGAATAGCGCCACCCACATCAACGCATACAACAGCGGCA
>DASZWE010000637.1:0-6036 GCA_035546735.1 Puia sp. | reverse complement strand
CTTCCTTGGAGGTTTCCAGCTCTTCGTTGATGCTTTGGAGCTCTTCGTTGGAAGAGAGCACTTCCTCATTGGCCGACTGCAGCTCTTCGCGGGTGGCTTCGAAATCTTCCGTCATGGATTTGGCGTGTTCACGGGCTTCTTTCAGCTCGGATTCCAGCGAAAGGATGCGCTTGTCCTTTTCGTTTTGCCGGTAGACCGGCCCCCTTTCAAGCTGTTGTGCGAGGACAAGAGGCGTCGATGGCAGGAACACGATGAGCATAACGGCATCGATGGCAGAGGTCTTTACAGGCACGACTTCGAGCGTAACGGTCCGCCGCTGGCCATTCTCATTGAGCTGTACATTTTCCTTGCGGGCCGTCCTGCCTTCTTTCTTTACCTGTTTGACCAGTCCCCTCAGCTCGAAGATAAGATCATCGCGGATCATTTTGAGCAGGTGCAGGCTGGCTTTACCGGAGGCCGGCTGGAGAAATGGGAAGGTGGCGCCGTAAAAACGAAGGATATGGAGATCTTTATTTATCAAAATAGATGCCGGCATATAAAGGGACAGCATCGTCTTTTCCGCCTCTTTTTCGATATCGACCTCTTTGGCTTGGGGAGCTGTAAGCATTTTTCCTTCTTTGGAGTCCATATCCGGCAGGTAGGCCTGGCTGCGGATCGAAAAATTAAACTGCATGCTGGCAGGGGCCGGTTTTTTGGCATATATCCGCAAAACCTTGTCTACCTGTTCGAAAAGCTCAGTAGCGTTGCCGATGGTCTCCGACTTGCCGAGCAGGAGGTATTTGGAAGGCCGCAATGCATAATGGAATGCCTGCATGATCTTCTTTTGAGCCGCCTGCTCCATATATATGAGCACATTCTGGCAGCTGATGATATCCATGCGGGAAAAGGGCGGGTCTTTCAGGAGGTTGTGGGTGGCGAATATGCAAACGTCCCTGATCGGCTTGATGATCTGGTAACTGCCGTCTATTTTGACAAAGAATTTGCGAAGCCGCTGGGGGGAGACGTTGATGAGCGCGTTGGTGCTGTATATGCCTGCCCTTGCCTTGTTGATCGCTGCTTCGCTGAGGTCGGTAGCAAAGATCTGGATGGGTGTGCTCATGGCTTTATCCTTCAGGTATTCGAAGAGACAGATGGCGATGGAGCAGGGTTCTTCGCCGGTGGCGCAGGCAGGGATCCAGATGCGGATGGGGTCGTTGGAGCGTCTGTTCTTCAGCACGGCCGGGAATATCTTTTTCGAGAGGGCCGAATAGAGGGTTGGTTCCCGGAAAAAGCTGGTGACGTTGATCAGCAGATCTTTGTAAAGCAGATCTACTTCCGCGCTGTTGTCCCGAAGGAGCCTGATATATTGTTCCAGGTTGCTAAGCCTGTTCAGGGACATACGGCGAATGATGCGGCGAATGATGGTGGTCTGCTTGTAAAGTGAAAAGTCCACATCGTGCTTGTGCAGCAGGAGGATATGGATCTTTCGCAACTGTTCCTCTTTGTTCTCGATATGTTCTATCCGGATCTCGTTCTTATACATCCCGTCGATAATTGCTTTCAGCTCCAGGGCGATCCTATCGGGCGGAAGCACGAAATCTATATAGCCCGACTCGATGGCATTTTTGGGCATACTCTGAAAGCGGGCGGTACCATCCTGGGCGAAAGTGATCCCTCCTTCTGCTTTGATGGCCCTTACGCCAGCCGCGCCGTCGGAGGCAGTCCCGGAAAGGATCACCGCAATGGCGTGACCCTGCCAGGAGGAGGCCAGCGTTGTCAGGAAATGATCGATGGTATGGAGCCTGTCTGCCTTTTGCCGTGGGGAGGAAGAAAATTTATGACTGGCGATCCGGAGGTTAGTGCCCGGCTGGATGACATACAGGGTGTTCTTTTCGATGCTCATGCCGTCTTCGACAGGCTGCACTTTTATAGCGGATTTCCTGGCCAGCAGTTCGGGGAGAAAGCTTCCATGATCCGTGGACAAATGCTGTAATATTACGTAAGCAGCTCCTGTATCGGCGGGGAGGTTCTCCACCAGTTGGGACAGCGCTTCCAACCCTCCCGCGGACGCCCCAATGGCTACAACCGGAAAGGTATTATTATCCATTTTATCCATCTCCCGAAAATAGGAAAAAATAAAGGTCCGAAATAAAATTCCAGACCTTTACTTGCTTTACCAGACCTTCTTGCATTATTTATGTCTTTTGGGAACAACGTCTTCGTCCCTCCTCCGCAAGGCTTCATTGTTCCAGCCCCGCTCGTTGCCGTAATTGGCGCCGTCATTCTTTTCGCTGCCCTGGCGGTAGGAGTGTTTGCCCAAATCGTTCGTTCCCTGCCCAAAATCAGACCCCCCCTGGGTAGTTGTTCCATGATGATAGGCAGCTCTGCTTTTGGGATTGCCTTCCTGGATATCATTTTGTTTATGTTTCATCGTTCGAAGTTTTTTATATATACGCAGCAAAAATTATTCCCCCGCCGCCTGATGGATGATCTGCCGGTCGATGGCCTGCCAGATGGCGTCTGTTATCTCTTTGGCGTGCCTGCTCTTCGCGTCTTCGCCCGTGATGACATTGCCCTTGTCGTCGTAGTCAATATATCCGGTGATGACATTTTGGAGCAAGGGATCGTCGTTGTCGGGTACTGCCCGGTAGACAACAGTGGGATCTTCGGATGGAATTGTCTCCACAGTGAAGGAATATTTTTTCCCCTCTATTTCGGCCATGATCTTTTCCAGGCTCATAATCCGGACTTTTTATCCTGTTTTGCCTGGGGATCCCATTCTATTTTGTCCGCCTCGTCCATGGACAGGTGATTTTCTTCCAGGTCCTGTTCGTCCAGGGCGGGATCGGGATCATCCGGCAGGGAGGCTTCTTCCTTCAGCTCCTTTTGCTCATCCATTCTCGCCTGACGCATATCCGGTCCGTCGTTGCTATCCCTGTTCGGGTTTTTGCCGGAAGGGGGTGTCTGGTTGCTGCGCCGGCCACCACCGGCTGTGCTCTTTTGCTGTTTGTTCATAAAAAAGTATTTAAAGGTGAATTGAATAAGGTGTCTTTGGGCAACTGTAAAATAAGCGTGCCACCTCTTTTGAATGCCGTTCTATGCCGGGAACGATTGCGTAAATAAACCGCCCGGGGCAGGGCCCATAATCGAAAATATCTTGGTACGTTGGGACGGGAGGTTAGGACTATGGATATGAACAATAAAAGGCTTTGGGATCTGCCCCGCTGGTCCGTCTGTGTACTGTTCGTGCTGATGGCGTTCAGCCCGCAGCGGAAGATAAAGCTGTGGCTCATTGGCGACAGCACCATGGCCGATAAGGAAGCGAAGGCCTATCCTGAAACGGGATGGGGGATGCCCTTTGCCCATTTTTTTGATGGAGGCGTGGTGGTGGACAATCGGGCAAAGAACGGGCGCAGCACGGCGACCTTTTTTCGGGAGGGACTGTGGCAGCCGGTGGTGGAGGGCCTGGGACCCGGGGACTATGTCATTATCCAGTTTGGGCACAATGACGAGGTGAAGACAAAGGCAAGCTATACCACGCCGGAAGAATTTACGGCTAATCTGCGGCGATATATAGACGAGACGAGAAAAAAAGGAGCCATTCCTATATTGTTGACGCCCGTGGCCCGGCGAAAGTTCGATAGTCCTGGACGGATCGAAGAGACGCATGACTATGCCCCGCTGGTGCGGGAGGTGGCGGCGCGGAGCAAGGTAGCGTTGATCGACCTGGCGGAGACGAGCAAAGCGTTCCTGCAGGAGTATGGGCCGGAGTATTCCAGGGTATTGTTCAATTATTTACAGCCAGGGGAGCATCCGAATTATCCTGAAGGGCGGAAAGATGATACGCATTTTAGTCCGTGGGGGGCGAGGAAGATGGCGGAGCTGGTGGTTTCCGGCCTGAAGGAATTGAAGCTGGGGCTGGTTAAACATTTGCTTCCATCTGCGACAGGCCGTGTGATGACGGTGGCGGCGGATGGGTCGGGAGACTATCTCACGGTGCAGGCGGCGCTGGATGCCATTCCTGTAAATAACCGGGAGCCCGTCACGGTGTTTGTGCGTCGCGGGTTGTATAGAGAAAAACTTCACCTGGATAGTACGAAGAATTTTGTCACGCTGCTGGGCGAGGATGAATGGAATACCATATTGACATACGATGATCATCCCGGGATGCGATCACCCGGGGGGGACAGCATCAATACGCGCAACTCGCACAGCTTTTTAGTAAAGGCGGATGACTTTACGGCCCGTCGTCTCACCATTCGGAATGATGCGGGTTTTTCGGCGGGGCAGGCTGTGGCGCTGGAGGTGCAGGGAGACAGGGCTTGTGTAGAGGAGTGCCGTATCGTGGGCAACCAGGATGTACTTTTTCTCAACAGCGTGCGGAGCCGTGTGCTTTTCCGGTATTGCGATATCGAGGGGACGACGGATTTTATTTTTGGAAATGCCACTGCCTGGTTCGACCATTGCCATATCCACAGTAAGAAGGATTCTTATGTAACGGCGGCGTCGACGCCTGCGGATCATCCGTATGGGTTTGTCTTTTATGATTGTATATTGACGGGAGATACGGGCATACATCGTGCTTCGTTGGGGAGACCCTGGCGACCACATGCCGCCGTTGACTATATTCGTTGTTATATCGGGGCGCATATCCGGCCGGAGGGCTGGAGCGACTGGAACAACAACGGAAGCTATAAGACCGCCCGGTATAGCGAGTATCATGATTATGGTCCTTCGTCCGACACGGCGGTCCGGGTTCGCTGGGCGCATCAACTGACGGATGAGGAGGCGGGGCGGGTGACACAGCGGGCTGTCTTTAGCGGGTGGGAACCAAGTTAAATGAAAACAAAACAATATATTATCGGAGCGCTTGCCGTCCTGGCGGTGAGCGGAGTAAAGGCACAGGATTATTCGTGGGATCATTTGCCCGTAGTTCAGGGGCCCGTGTTCAGACAGGATACATTTAATATCGTGCGCTATGGGGCTGTACAGGACCCGACGCGGCTGAATACGGAAGCCATCAATGAAGCCATTGCCGACTGTAGCAAAAAAGGTGGAGGAGTGGTGCTGGTGCCGGCAGGGTACTGGCCGACGGGGCCGCTGGTGTTACGCAGCGGGGTGAACCTGCATATCGACCGGGCCGCCATACTGCAATTCACGGCTGATTTTTCACAGTATCCCCTGGTGGAGGGTAACTGGGAGGGGCATCCTGCTGCGCGTTGTCAGTCTCCGATGTCTGCGTCGGATGTGGAAAATATTGCTATTACGGGGGGAGGGATTATCGATGCGAATGGGGATGCCTGGCGGATGCTGGCAAAGGACAGGCTGCCGGCGGGGGAGTGGAATAAAAAAGTGGCTGCCGGGGGGGTATTGAGCGAGGATGGGAAGACCTGGTATCCTTCTGAAAAGTCAGAAAAGGGGGCCCATACAAAGGATGTGGGGTGGCTGAAGCCCGGGATGTCGTTGTCGGATTTTTCAAGTGTGAAAGATTTTCTTCGTCCGAACCTGCTGGTGCTGACCCGTTGCAGGAAAGTTTTGCTGGAAGGGGTGAGCTTTCAGAATTCTCCCGCCTGGTGTCTGCATACCCTGCTTTGTGAGGATCTGACGCTGCGGGACGTACATGTCCGTAATCCCTGGTATGCCGCCAATGGGGACGGGGTGGATATAGAATCCTGCCGGAATGTATTGGTGGAGAACAGCACATTCGACGCGGGTGACGATGGCATATGTATCAAGTCGGGGCGTGATGCGGAGGGGCGTAAAAGAGGTAAACCTACCGAGAACGTGATCATCCGGAATGATATCGTCTATCGTGCGCACGGTGGTTTTGTAGTGGGCAGCGAAATGTCGGGAGGGGCCCGTAATATTTTTGTCAGTGACTGTAGCTTTATCGGTACGGATATAGGGCTTCGTTTCAAGACCGTGCGGGGCCGTGGCGGGGTGGTGGAAAAGATATTTGTGCGGAATATCAGCATGCGGAACATCGTTCATCAGGCCGTCTTTTTAGACATGTATTATTTTGCCAAGGCGCCCGTTCCGGGAGAGCCTGTGGCAGCC
>DASZWE010000636.1:0-3282 GCA_035546735.1 Puia sp. | reverse complement strand
TCCGATAGACATCTACAAGTATGCCGGCAAGAACAGCGTTATAAAAGAATGCGAGGACAGCCTCCGCCGCCTTGGGACGGATTATATCGACCTGTACCAGCTCCACTGGCCTGATGTCACCACTCCTGTGGCAGAAACCATGGAAGCGCTCGCAAAACTACTTCAACAGGGCAAAATCCGGGCTGCCGGTGTATGTAATTATTCGGCGGACCTGATGGCAGAGGCAGAAAACACCCTTTCCCTGGCATCCAACCAGGTGCCCTACAGTATGGTGGAAAGGACCATCGAGGAAGACCTCGTGCCCTATTGCATCGAACACAATAAGGCCATTATTGCATATAGCCCCCTGCAAAGAGGGTTGCTTACGGGAAAGATCAATCCTTATCACATCTTTGCGCCCGGCGACCATCGTCCCACCACCTCCTTCTTCAAGCCGGAAAATATTCGACGCATAGACAATTTCCTGGATCAATTGCGACCGCTGGCAGTATCCAAGCATGCGCTGATCTCACAACTGGTCCTCCGCTGGACGCTCGAACAGCCCGGGATCACCATTGCGCTGGTAGGGGCCCGGGATAAGGACCAGGCGATACAAAATGCAAAAGCCGCCTACCTGGTACTCACCAGCGAAGAAGTCGCATTTATCAATGACGAATTAAAGAAACTGGAGCTGGTGGACGAGGAAGTGCATGCATAGGGCAAAATAACAGTATGTAAAAAATGAGATCCCTTTATACGATATTATTTTTTGCCGACACCATATTGTTGATATGTCTTTCCTGGATTTTCCTGCAAAAGATTGACAGTGGCGGTAAAACATGGGTGCTGATACTGATCTTTTCAGGAATAGTAGCAAGTATTTTCCTGCTGATCTTCCTTTTGATCAACTATGTAAAGCAACCTCCCCGCCGGAACTGCAAATAACTATAAAATGAAACACCTGATCCTTCTCAGACTTTGTAAATATTCCATCGTGGTTCTTGCAGCAGGAGCGTTTTTTTTAGCATCCTGCGGGAATAAGGGCCAAAGCGATGCTGCAAAGGGAAATAGCGCGGCTCTGCAGGCGGATGCTAATTCATACGATGTCGTTACGGTAGCTCCGCGAAAAGCAGTGATCTATTCGGACTTCCCTGCTACTATCCAGGGCCAGCAGAATGTGGAGATCCGGCCAAAAATAGACGGATATATGGACGCCTTGTATGTCGATGAGGGGTCAGTAGTGAAAAAAGGGCAGCTTCTTTTCCGTATCAGCGCCCCTTTGTATGAACAAGGGGTTCGTACAGCGGAAGCCAATGTGGAAATTGCCAGGGCCGACCTGAACGCGGCACAAATGCAGGTGAATAAAGTGAAGCCCCTGGTGACAAAGGACATCATCAGCAGCTATGAACTGGAAGCCGCCGAGTATACCCAACAATCCAAACAGGCGGCGTTGGCACAGGCCAATGCCGCCTTGATCAATGCGCGCACCAATTTAAGCTACGCCTCTATTTATAGTCCTGCCGACGGGGTCATAGGAGTGATCCCTTTTAAGATCGGAAGCCTGGTGAGCAGCACAACTACACAGCCTTTAACGACGGTTTCCAATATTCAAAAGATCTACGTCTATTTTTCTTTCAATGAAAAACAGGAGCTGGATTTTCTTACACATGCCAAAGGGAATACCCTGGAAGAAAAGCTGGCAACCCTGCCGCCCGTTATACTGGTACTCCCCAATGGAGCTCCCTTTGACCAGAAAGGACGGATTGAAACCATCGGAGGCCTGGTCGATCTAAACACAGGTTCTGTAGCGCTCAGAGCTACTTTTTCCAACCCGGCAGGATTGATCCGCAGCGGAGGCAGCGCCACGGTGCAAATCCCCGAGATCATGGATAGCGCTTTGCTCGTGCCACAAAGCGCTACCTGGCAAATACAAGGCAAACTTTTTATTTATGTCATGCACCCCGACAACACGGTACACTCTGTTTCTATTCAGGTGAATCCAAATACAGCCGGCAATTCCTATGTAGTAGAGCAGGGGCTTAGACCGGGGGACAAAATAGTGGTGGAAGGAGTTGGAAATCTTGCAGAAGGAGCAGTCATAAAGCCAAAATTCGCCAATTAAAAAAAACACGCATGCTTAAGCGTTTTATATATCGTCCTGTATTGTCTACGGTGATTTCGGTAATGATCGTCACACTGGGCATACTGGGTCTTGTTGCTTTACCTGTTTCGCAATACCCGGAAATTGCTCCTCCGACCATATCGGTGACGACTGTCTATACAGGCGCAAACGCCGACGTAGTGCTAAAAAGTGTGATCGTTCCGCTGGAAATGCAGATCAACGGGGTGCAGGACATGGATTACATGACCTCTACTGCGAGCAACGACGGAACGGCTACGATCATGGTTGTTTTTAAAACAGGCACAAATCCGGATATCGATGCAGTAAATGTTCAGAACCTGGTCTCCCGGGCCACCAGTCAATTGCCCCAGGAAGTAATTCGCTCAGGGATCACGGTGCGGAAGCGAATGCCCAGTGATCTCCTGGTCTTTTCGGTATATAGCGAGAACCCGGCATTCGATCAGACTTTTCTGCAAAACTACGCCGACATTAACCTGGTGCCTGAGATCAAGCGTATTTCAGGTGTAGGTGATGCGGTGGCTGCGGGATCTATGGACTATGCCATGCGGATCTGGCTGAAGCCGGATGTTATGGCTGCATATGGCGTTGTACCGGCTGATGTCAATGCGGCCCTTGCGGAACAAAATATCCAGGCTGCGCCGGGTCAATTCGGGGAACAGGGAGGTCAGTCATTCCAATATGTTATTAATTACAAAGGGACCCTGATGGACACCACGGAGTTTGGGAACATCATCATACGAAGCGTCGGCAGCCAGCAACATGTGCTCCGCCTGAGAGATATAGCCCACATTCAACTGGGCGCCATGAGCTATGCGGTTGCCACCCGAACGAACAATTTGCCGGCTGTAGCAGTGACGATAATGCAGTCGCCCGGGTCCAACGCCCAACAGGTGATCCAGCAAAGTCTTGCCGTAATACAGCGTGCTTCCGCCAGTTTTCCCAAAGGGGTTAAGTATGTGGTTTTATCCAATGCCAATGATTTTTTAACTGCTTCCATCGACAAAGTGCTTCATACACTGGCGGAAGCCTTTGTACTGGTATTCCTGGTGGTCTTCTTTTTTTTACAGGATTTCCGCTCCACGCTCATTCCGGCCATTTCGGTGCCTGTGGCCATCATCGGCACTTTTTTCTTTTTGAACCTCTTTGGCTTCACCATTAAC
>DASZWE010000635.1:0-11723 GCA_035546735.1 Puia sp. | reverse complement strand
CGATACAATATACCGTCTCACTGGGTTTGGTCATCTACACGCTGATCGTTATACAACAGATGGATCGGATGAAAAACACAAAATTGAATGAGCAGGGCAGCCAGCTGCTTGCCATCCGTTTTGGCGGGGTTGCGCAACAGGAGCGCTTCGAAACATTTAAGCACATGGTGCTGGAAGACCCGCAGATCGAGCACGTAACCATGGGAAATCATCTACCGAGATTGGATTATTTTGGATTTATCGGCCGGACGTTTAAATTTCCTTTTTTGGGAGATAAGGATCTGCAGTGGAACCAGCTGAGCGTAGACTATGATTTCCCCAAAACCTTTCAGCTGAAATTTATTGCCGGTCGTGATTTTCAATTGGGGAACATAAATGATAGTAATTCTCTCATTCTGAATCAAGCCGCCGTTCAGGCTTTAAACAAGCCGGTCGACAAGATCATGGGCACGATGGTAAAAGATACCAGGGATAGCAACAGGGTTTTTCGTGTCATAGGGGTCGTTGAAAATTTCCCATTCCGGAGCATGCACCAACCCATAGAACCATTGGTTCTTAATCCGCATCTTGACTTTATTGACAAGATCGCTTATATAAAATTGCCAGTTGGAACGTTCCGGGAGAAAATTGCAGCCATTGAAAAAAAATGGAAAGCTGCATTCCCGGGCGCAGGATTCGATCATTGGTTTGTCAGTGATGAATTTAACCGGATGTATCAGGTGGAAAATACGATATCATCGCTTGCAAAAACATTTGCCGTTCTTGCCATCCTGATCACCATCTTTGGCGTATTAAGTCTGGCGTCTTACACGGCAGAACAACGGACCAAAGAGATTGGGATCAGAAAGGTGCTTGGGGCCGGTGATAGACAGGTGATTGTCTTGTTTGCGGCGGTATTTATTAAAATATTTTTTATATCCTGCCTGATAGCAATACCCTTATCCTGGTTTCTTGCGCACAAGTGGCTGCAGGGCTTTGTATACCGGGTTTCGATCAGTCCGATGATCTTTGTAGTCAGCGCGCTGGGATTATTGATAATTACCTTGCTGACGGTGGGGCATGAGATCTGGAAATCTGCAAAAGCCAACCCTGTCTCCGCATTACGAACAGAATAATGGGGTGTTTGAAATTTACAATTTTTGGTTTGATAACTGTTAACGTCGAGAAGGCGGACTGTGGTAACTTTGTAAAAAAAGATATGGAAAAGCGAAAACTGGGTAAGAGCGGTCCGGAGGTCTCGGCACTTGGTTATGGGTGTATGGGGTTGGACTATGCTTATGGCAAGCCTGCGGATAAAAAGGAAATGATCGGCCTTTTGCGCGCCGCGGTTGACCGGGGTGTGACCTTCTTTGATACGGCTGAAGTGTATGGGCCCCTGACGAACGAGGAGCTGGTGGGTGAGGCGCTGGCGCCTGTGCGGGACAGGGTGGTGATCGCTACCAAGTTCGGGTTTAAGTTTGCGAGTGGCGGAGGTGCGAGACCCATTGGCGTGGACAGTCGTCCTGAGCATATCAGGAAAGTGGCCGAGGCGTCGTTGAAGCGGCTCAGGGTAGATGTCATAGATCTGCTGTATCAGCATCGGGTGGACCCGAATGTACCCATCGAGGATGTGGCGGGCGCTGTTAAGGACCTGATCCGGGAAGGGAAGGTCCGGTATTTCGGATTGTCGGAAGCGGGTGTTCAGACCATACGTCGCGCGCATGCTGTGCAGCCGGTGGCTGCTCTTCAGAATGAATATTCGCTATGGACAAGGGAGCCGGAGCGTGAGGTGTTGCCTGTGCTGGAGGAGCTGGGGATCGGATTTGTCCCGTACAGTCCGCTGGGCAGGGGTTTTCTGACGGGCAAGATGGACTCGAATACCAGATTTGAGAGCGGAGATTTTCGCAATATGCTTCCCCGATTTTCACCGGAGGCATTGGCGGCAAACCAGGCGTTGATCGACCTGCTGGGGCAGGTGGCGCAGCGGAAGCAGGCTACACCCGCACAGATAGCGCTGGCCTGGCTGCTGGCCCAAAAGCCCTGGATCGTTCCCATACCAGGCACAACCAAGCTGCACCGGCTGGAAGAGAATATAAAGGCTGCGGAGATCAGGCTTACGGCGGAAGACCTTCGGGACATCGACAGCGCTGCTGCAAAGATCGTCGTACAGGGAGAAAGATATCCCGAGGCGTTGGAGAAAATGACGGGGTTGTAATGGCCGGGCCTGACCGGCGCGCTGACTGGCGCTACAAGCTCAGCCTGTATACCCTTGTGTCATGGACGTCCAGGGTGCATTTTATCCTGCCATTGTATTTGACGGTGGTGCCTCCGTAGATGTCCTTTATCCGGCCGAAAGGGGCGCGGATACCCAATTGTCCGGGTACATCGATGGAGAGGGCGACAGGCCGGGCTGATCTGTTCAATACGCAAAGGGCCATCCCGCCATTGTCCAGCTCTTTTGCCAGCACTTCGATGCTGTCTTTTTTGTAGACGATATGTCCTTGTCGGCCGAGCCGGTCCTGGTCGATGGCGATGAGCTCCCTGTCGGTCAGCAGGGCCAGGGTGGCGGGTTCCATATTCCGCAGGTCGGAGTTGACCATCAGGGGGGCGGCGAGCATACACCACAGGGCAAAATGCGAGCGGTATTCCGTGGCATTGCAACCTTTAAAGCGCCCATTGACGCTGGAAGAGCTGCCATGGCCATATAATCCTACCATGAGCAGGTCCGGATCATTCCAGCCTCCCGGTCCTGCATATTGCTGAAGGCCGTCCTGCTGATCGAATATTTCCATCACGCCGGTGAGGTCTTTATCGTGGGATTGCCAGACGTCCCTGGAGTCCCAGGTAGTCCGCCACAGCTGACCGCCGGCGGCCCGGGCCCAAAGCCAGGGTTTCCGCTGCCCCCACTCGCAGATGCTGTAAACAATGGTCCGTCCGCTGCTTTTCAGTGCGTCGCCCATTTTTTTGTATCGGGTAAAGGCCGTTGTCACGTCATCCGGCGCGTTGCAATAATCGTATTTCAGGTAATCGATCCCCCATTCGGCGAAGGTCTTTGCGTCCAGCTCTTCAAAACCATAGCTGCCCGTGACGCCGCCGCAGGTGAGGGTTGCGGCATCGGAGTAGATGCCGAGCTTCAGGCCCCGCGAATGTACATAATCTGCCAGTGCCTTCATGCCGCCCGGGAATCGCACCGGGTCGGGAAATAATTTATTTTTACGATCCCTGCCTCCCACCCAGTAGTCGTCGATGACGAGGTAGTTGTATCCCGCGGCCAGCATGCCGTTCTGCACCATGGCGTCGGCTGTTTGTTTGACCGTGGTCTCGTCTATTTTGCCTTCGAAAAAATTCCAGCTGTTCCAGCCCATGGGGGGTGTGGTGGCAAGCGTGCTGTCGTTGTTCTGGGCGGACGATTGTAATGTGCCGAGCAGGCAGAAAAATAGTGTGATCCTGTTCATGGGTCGCAAGATAATGTGCTTTATTTGGAAATGCGGTTCATGCGGGCATTTTACTCAACCGTTTGCATAGGCGGTGGTTTCCTGAATAATGGTAGATTTAGGGAAACTAATTCGGGATGAAAATATTCTCCTGCTTATTGCTTGCTTCCGTTTGGCTGCCGGCCGCTGCCCAGCATTCCGCTACTGTTACGGAATCTGTTCAGAAATTTACTACGTATCCCTATTCTGACCCTAACCCAGTCCCGCTGCCACCTCCTGTCTATCCTTACTATCGTTGGGATGGGTTTACGGATGTGCCGGTAGAGAAGGAATGGAAGGTGGTGTTGATGGAGAACGATTACATCCGGCTGATGATCATGCCCGAGGTCGGGGGTAAGATCTGGGCCGCCATGGAAAAGAAGACAGGCTTCCCTTTCCTTTACTACAATCACGTGGTCAAGTTCAGGGATGTCGCCATGCGCGGGCCCTGGACCAGCGGCGGGCTGGAGGCGAACTATGGTATCATCGGACATACCCCGGCCTGTTCGAGTCCCGTGGATTATCTCACCCGGACCAATGAGGATGGCAGCGTCAGCTGTATCATCGGCACACTGGACCTGCTGACCCGGAGCTATTGGCGTATGGAGATCCGGCTTCCGGCTGACAAGGCGTACTTCCAAACACGATCGTTCTGGTACAATACGACGCCGCTGGAGCAGCCTTATTATCATTGGATGAATGCCGGACTGAAGGTGGGCGATGACCTGGAATTTATTTACCCCGGTAATAAATATATCGGGCATGGGGGAGAATATGCCGCCTGGCCGGTGAACGCGCCAAACGGGAAGCTTATCTCCTGGTATAAGAACAATGATTTTGGAGGATACAAGTCGTATCATGTTTTTGGGAAGTATGCCGATTTTTCCGGCGCGTACTGGCATAAGGAGGACAGGGGGATGATCCGGTATGGCACGCACGATGACAAGCCGGGCAAGAAGCTTTGGATCTGGGGTTTGTCACGACAGGGGATGATCTGGGAGAAGCTGCTGACGGATAAGGATGGGCAGTATTTCGAATTGCAGTCGGGCAGGCTGTTCAATCAGAATACGGCGGAAAGCAGCCTTACGCCTTTCAAGCATCGTGGTTTTGCTCCTTATGGGGCGGACAGCTGGCAGGAATACTGGTATCCGGTGGAGGGCACGCATGGTATCCTGGCTGCCAGCGAGTACGGGGCGATGAATTTGAAGAGGGATAAGGATGTTTTACGAATTTATGTTTCGCCTGTCCAGGCGCTGCATGATACCTTGCGGGTGTCCGTCGACGGCAGGGAGGTGTATAAGCGTGTGGTGGCGTTAAGGCCATTGACTCTTTTTTATGATAGTGTGCTGGTGCAGGGCGATTCGCTGGATGTCGTGCTGGGAGATCATTTGTTGTCGTATACTAACCGTGCCGGCGACAGCCTGAGCCGTCCTGTCCAGGCGCCGGCGGATTTCAACTGGGGTTCCGTCTATGGCCATTATCTGCAGGCATGCGAAGCCATGGATATGAAGGACTATCATCGGGCCGGCCTTGCGCTCGACAGCGCGCTTGAAAAGGATCCGCATTATCTGCCTGCCCTTGTGAAAAAGGCCGGGCTGCTTTTTCGCAATATGCGTTATGCCGAGGCACTGCAGGTGGCGAGACATGCGCTCAGCATACATACGGAGGATGGCGGCGCCAATTTCATCTATGGGCTGGTGAATGACAGGCTGGGGAATACTACGGACGCCAGGGATGGTTTTGATATTGCCAGCCAGGACCCCGCGTACGGTGGGGCGGCCTATACCTGTCTGGCTCGATTGTATATCAGGATGAAGATGCTGAACCGTGCGCTGGATTGTACCGGCAAGGCGCTGGCCGCGCAGTCGCAAAATGTGGATGCGTTGCAGCTTCGCGCCGTGATCTATCGGCTCCGGGGAGATACGGCAGGGCATCGTGCCACCCTGCGGGCTTTGCAGTCGCTGGATGCGTTGAATCATTTTGCACGGTATGAATATTTTTTGAGTGACTCAGTAGGCCACCCGTTGCGGGAATTCACCTCCCTGGTCCGGTGCGAGCTGCCGCAGGAGGTCTATCTGGAACTGGGCTGCTGGTATTATGACTGTGGACTTTCCTCCGACGCTATACGCATATTCCGGCTGTGCCCGCCCGTGGCAGAGGCGAAGATCTGGCTGGCTTATCTCACCGGCGAACCGTTGGATGTGGCGGGCCTGGACCCTGTACGTGCTTTTCCTTTCCGCTGGGAGACGGGGTTGGTGCTGCAGACGATGCTGGCCAGGTATCCCTCATGGTTCCTCCGCTATCAGCTGGCCTTGATCTATTGGGACCGGGACCGTCCGGAGGAGGCGCTGCGGTTGTTGAAGGATTGCGGTGATCAACCTGAATATGCGCCTTTCTATGCCTGGCGGGCTGCCGTGGCGGTGAAGGCGGACACTGACGCTGTGCTGCATGACCTGGAGAGGGCTGCGCAGCTGGACCCGCATTGGCGGTATGAGAAATTATTGGCGGAATATTATCTTTTACATAACGACCCTGTAAAGGCGCAGGCCATCGTGGAAAAGTTCTACCGCGGGCATCCCGACAATTATATTATGGGCATGCTGTATGCGAGAACGCTGTTGCTGAATCATGCGTTTGCTGCCTGTGACAAGCTGCTGGGGTCGTTGAACATCATTCCATTCGAAGGGGCGACCATTGGGAGGGAGCTGTACCGGGAGACCAAGCTGATGCTGGCGGTGCGGGAGATGAAGAAGCGCGCCTATAAAAAGGCGTTGGATCGCATCGGCGAGGCCCGGCAATGGCCCGAGCATCTGGGAGTGGGGGCGCCTTACCTGGAAGACCAGGACCTGCGGCTGGAGGATTGGATGAGCTATCGATGCTATGCTGCGCTGGGGCAGGACAAGGCGGCGCGGGCGGCGTTGAAGAAGATACCGGCGGAGTGGACGAAGACTATATTGGCGGGGGGCGAGCCGGATAAGGTGGTGGTGCGGGAGTATCTGCAGAATGGGAGGGAGTCGAATGGGAGGATATTGGGGGCGTTGGAATAGACCGGACGATGAAGGCGGCGGCCAGCTTTGACGGACCAGTGCTGATGGCCGGCGACCAGGCTTTGACGGACCGGGTGTTGATGGGGGGCGACCGACCTGGAGGCGGCTGCTTCCAAGATTGCAGTGCGGCCGGAAAGACTTGCTCAGTGGGAGGCAGGGACTGCACAGCCGACCATCCGGCAGGCCGAGGTCTTGGCAAAGACCTATAAACGACCTTTCGCTCTTTTCTTTTTACCTCAACCTCCCCGTGATTTTATGCCCCTGCAGGATTTTCGCAGGAAAACAGCCGGAGCGCTTACTACCGCTGCTGTATTTATCATTCGGGAAATGCAACAACGACAGGCCTGGGTACGGGATTTTTATGAAGAGAATGGAGAGTCTCCTTTGTCATTTGTCGGACGATTTACGATGCGGCATTCACCTGTCACTGTAGCTAAAGATATATTGCGGGAACTGGAGATTGATCCAGCGCATTACCAGCCGGGAAATCCGATGAAGGAATGGATAAGCAAGGCGGAAGCAAAAGGCATCTTTATCTCCCGAGCCAGCTTTATTAATTCCCATCTTCTACTGAATAGGGAAGAATTTCAAGGATTTACCATTGCCGACCCGCTTGTGCCCTTTGTTTTTATCAATTCAGATGATTGGGATAGTGCACAATTGTTCAGTCTTGTACATGAGCTGGCCCATATTTGGATCAATCAGTCAGGAATTTCCAGTGAGGTTGCCCCAGAGAATATGCAGCCGGATCATCAACATCCGGTAGAAATATTTTGTAATCAGGTAGCCGCTCAGGCTCTATTACCTGCTGACATCGTCACTGCGTTGCCGGAAGGAACTTTTGACAATATCACAGAAGTATATATCAAAGCACGACATTATGGTGTAAGCTCTTTTGCCTTATTGGTGAGGGGGCTGGAACTAAAAAGAATATCCCATAGTCGCTACCGGGAATTAAGAAGAAATGCTGACAAGGCATACCAGGAGTATCTTCATCAGCAACAGGAGAAAAAGAAAAGGCAGAAAGAGCAGGGCGGCGGCCCTAATCCATATAGACTATTGGCCAACCGTGTTGGACATCTATTTGCCCGTTCAGTCCTGGATGCTTTCCACAGCGGGGCTATACAGCCAACTCAGGCAAGCAGCCTTCTCAATACACATGTGAATCATTTTACTAAATTGGAAGAATTTGTGTTTCCGTGAGCCACATCCCCAAATACTGCCTGGATGCCAACGTCCTTGAAGAGCCGGTGACACAATGCCTTTCTAAAATATTTGAAACAGACTCTCTTCATCAGCATCTGGTGGATAATATCAAAGGCCGCTCGCTTGCTGATCCGTGGGTGATTGCCCATGCTATGGCCCAGCAGGCCTGCGTTGTTACAAAGGAGAAAAAACAGATAGCCAGGACAGATCGCATACGGATTCCCAATGTTTGCGAAAGGATGTCTGTTCGGTGTATTGATGATTTTCAATTTATTGAAGAGCTTGATATTCGCTTTTCCTGCAGCATGCCCTGATGCTCTATATGGGCAAAAAAAAGCCGCCCCGTTGTGAGGCGGCTTCCTTGAGATCGGGCGGGCCTGATCAATTCAAATCCCAGAATATTTTAGTTGTAAGATTATCCTTTGCCTGCACTGTCTGATAGTTGGCGGCATTGTACGTCAGCTCGTTGGTCGGATACAGCCAGCGGGTGGGCGGCAGCTTCTGAACGCCATTGTCCTGTACAAAGCTCAATACAGGCAGACCTGTACGTCTGATCTCCGCCCAGGCTTCCAGCGGCTGCTGTACATTGTAGTTGATCCATTTTTGTATGGCGATGCGGTTCCACTTTTCGGCGGTGCTGCCGGCGGAGGCCCAGGCCACCCCCGGACTGGCCAGGTAGTCGGCAATCTCTGTGCCGCCCAATGGGGTCAATGCTCCGGCGGTATTGTCGTTGCTGATGGACCGCAGCCAGAAGTTATAGTTGATGGACTGGGTGATACCGGCCTCGTAAGCGGCTTGTGCATTGGCATCGCTGCCCGTGCTCAGGTAATATTCGGCTATCATGAAGTCTATCTCCGCCGCGTTGACCAGCATTCCGGGGATATAATTGTTTTGTGACAGTGTGGATCGGTTGTAACGGGCGATGGTCCCGCCGTCGAGGAGGTTATTCTGTGCCGTGCTGGCCAGCGAGGGGTCGAGACCGTTGTAGGCGCCGCCGGCATTTTCACCAGGTTCGAAGAGGGCGCGGAGTCTCGGATCGCTGTTGTTGTTCATACTGTCGATCATGGTCTTATTTGCTCTGTCGGCCTGTCCCCAGCCGATGAGGCCCTGATAGAAGTCCGAAGAGGAGCCTGTATTGGTGCCGTTGTTGACGCCGGAAGTGGTGCTCACGACCTTGAAGCTGATGGTTTGGGTATAGTCGGATACCAGGGGATAGCTGGCGGAATTGCCCAGGATGGAGGCCATTTCACTGCCATACCTGGATTGGAACGCGGAAACGCCGCTGGCCCTTGTCAGCAATTTTACCCGAAGGGAATTACAGTACCTTTTCCATTTGGTGAGGTCGCCGTGGTTGAGGAAATCCTGGGTTTGAAGGATGGTGGCCACGCTGGCAGGAACGGTGATCGTGTTGAGCTCGTCGGCAAACCCTTTCAGATCGTCCAGCATCTTGGTATAGATGGTGGCGGCGTCATCGTATTTGGCGGCGGAAGCCTGGTAGTTACCGGAGTTGGTACCCAGCAGACCGGCGCCGGTCCAGGGGATATCGCCCCACACATCCACCACTTTCTGCGTGAAGTCGTAGTAGTAAATGGTGCCGGCGATGAAATACATGCGGGCATTGGCCTGATCAGCCTGGCTGAGGTTGTTGTACAGACGGACCAGCTCCTTGTACTGGGCCACCATGCCGTAATAGGTGCTCCAGAGATCGCCGATGGCGGCCGCTCCGGGGATATACCGGCCATTGGTATTAAGGGTAACGGCTGTCTGGCTCCAGGGTATCACCGTATTCTGATAGACCACGAAGTAGTCCCAATAGTGGTACATGATGTAGTTGAGATTGGAAGACATTTCACCTGCCAATTGTCTGTCTACGGTGGTGGAGGACAGCTTGGACGGATCTGCATACGCGTCGGAGAATTGTTTTTTAGTGCAGGCTGATGCCAGCGTCAGCACCATCATTCCTAGAAAAGTTATTTTTTTCATATCTGTTCGTTGTTATGAATTAGCAATTAGAAACTGGCTCTCAGCGAGGCGCCGAAAGTACGGGTCGATGGTTGTGTTCCTGCTGTGTTCAGGGACTGTGACCAGTTCAGACCCGCGGTCAGCTGTTCTGCATCCATATCCTTGATCGTGCGGTAGAGGTAGAACAGGTTGCGTCCGAACACGGCTACCTGCAGCTTGGTGGCCTTTAACTTTCTGGCTACGGATTGCGGCAGCGTATAGGACAGGGTGATCTCCCGCATTTTCCAGTAAGAGTTGGTCAGGATATAGTTGAAGTATTGCGAGTTGCTGTACTGCGGACCGCCCCAGTTGTACGCATCCCAATAATACAGGAACTGGGAAGTAACGTAGGTGTTCGCTGTCCCATCGGGGAATACGCCGCCCATCTTGATGCCATCGTGATAGACCTTTTCACCGCCGGGACCCTGAGTGCCAGTGGTCTCGATGCCACGTCCCTGTCCGTCCATATAGTAGGAGACGCCGCCGTGCGCTTTGTCCATGGCGTTGAGGCTTTCCTGTGTCAATCCACGGCTGGTCATCCAGAACAGGCCGGTGGGCATAACGGAACCGCCGATGCGGAAGTCCGTGTAAAGCTCCAGCTGGAAGCTCTTGTAGCGGAAGGTATTGTAGAATCCGCCTACTGCCTTTACCTGGGCATTGCCATACCTGTTGAGCTTGGAACCATCGATCTGGTAGTCGAATTCGCCACCACCGAGGTCGGCGATGATCTTGTTGCCTTTATCATCCGTCTTGATCGGGTGGGCATAGAAGTCGCCGGCGGGACGGCCTACAACGGATTTGAGGACGGCTGCGTTACCATCATAATCCGCATGTGTGAATTCAGAGGAGCCTGTGGTCAGGGACAGGATCTTGTTCCTGTTGAAGCTGGCGTTGACGCCCACTTCCCAGTTGAAGTCCCTTCCGACGACGGGATAGCCGGTGATGTTCATTTCCCAGCCATAGTTCCGGATGGTGCCGACATTGGCGAGAATGGCGTTAGCGCCGGTGGTTTGAGCGATATTCAGGGGGACGATCATATCGACCACCTTGGCATTGTAATAAGAGATGTCGAAGTTGAGCCGTTCGCGCAGAAGACGTGTTTCCAGGCCAAATTCGAACTCATGTTTTTTCTCGGGGCGTATACGGTCATTGCCAAAGGTTCCCGTAGCCACCGTGGTTGCGAGGGTAGAGCTGCCGGACCCCTGGTTGCCGAGATTGTTCAGCGAATAAGCGACGTTGGCCTGATAGGCGGATGGATAGTTACCTACGATGCCCCATGCGCCGCGGAGCTTGGCGTATCGTATGATCTCCGGCAGATGGAAGGCTTCGGAGAGCACGAAGGCGCCGTTGACCGAGGGATATACGAAAGTATTGTTATTCGGGTTCATGGTAGAGGTCCTGTCCCTGCGGACGGTTCCTTCCAGGAACAGATAACTCTTGTAGTCGATGTTGGCCGTACCGATGAGGGCGTCCTTGGTAAGGTAAGCCCTGGAGCCGCCACTGGAGTAGGGAGAGTTGGCGGAAGAGGTCAGGTCAAACCTGTTCTCCGTCGTGAGGCCGCCGTTCGTGGAAACGCTGGACGAGGCAGCGGATTCCTTGTCTCCCGTGTAGCCGGCCATGGCATGGATCAGAAAATCCTGGTTTATTTTTTTCTGGTAGGTCAGCAGCACATCGCCATAGAGGATGGTGTAGCTGCTATTGGCGGTGCCATAGCTCCCTGAGGGTCCGAAGACCACCGGCTTGTCGGAGAAGCTCTTCGACTCCGTGAAATTGGAAGTCCAGTCCGTGGCGACGCGGCCGCGCAGCTGCAGATCGTTGGTGATATCCACGAAGATGGTGGAGTTGGCGATGAGACGGTTATTGCCTTCAAAGACCTGGTTCTTCTCTACGTTCCATACGAAGTCGAGGATATCCGTCCTGTAGTTCGGTATCTTGAGGTTCTCATCCGGCGTGAGGCTTTGGTTGCTGCCCGTCACGTATTTGTATCCCAGACTGGTCTGGTACTTATTCCGGTACC
>DASZWE010000634.1:0-3670 GCA_035546735.1 Puia sp. | reverse complement strand
AGACAATGGCGCCCGCGTCATCAACATGAGCTTTGGAAAAAACCTCTCCCCGGAAAAGAAATGGGTGGACTCCGCCGTCAAATACGCAGAAAGTAAAGGAGTATTGCTGGTGCATGCTGCCGGTAACGACAATGCCGACGTCGACACCACCGACAACTTCCCCAATCCCAATATGCTGCACTCGAACTATACAGCCTCCAACTGGATCACGGTAGGCGCCAGCAGCGACCCCCTGGCAGAGCCCGGCTTTTCAAGCTATACAGCTTCCTTCTCCAATTACGGTAAGCAGGAAGTGGATGTATTCGCCCCCGGCACCCGTATCTATTCCACCCTTCCCGGAGGAAAGAACTATGGCAATCTGCAGGGCACCAGCATGGCGGCTCCCGTCGTCACCGGTCTGGCCGCCTTTATCCTGGAATATTATCCTACCCTCAGCCCTCAGCAGGTAAAATATTGCATCGAGCATTCAGCCGTACAGCCACCGGGCAAAGTAAAGAAACCCGGCAGCGACGATGAATGGGTCAACCTTTCCGATATTTGCCGATCAGGTGGTATCGTCAATGCATACGAAGCCATTAAAATGGCGGCTGCTCTTTCCAGTACGGACGCACATCGAAACGAAAAGCTCCAAAAATCTACTTTGACAAATAAAAAGGATTAATTTTAAGCCGTCCGCTAACCGGACGGCTTAAATCATTTTAACCATGCTCCCCCGCTCAGAGATCATCCCGGCAGAATTCTACCAGCCTTATATTGACCTGATAAAAGAGGACGACATCCATAAAGCTCTGGCAAAAAACACCCGGCAGTTTCGGAAGTTCCTAAAAAGAATACCCCGTAAAAAGATCGATTATGCCTATGCCGAAGGCAAATGGACCATCCGGGAAATGCTCCAGCATATCATCGACGCCGAAAGGGTATTCAGCTACCGTGCCGTCGCCTTTTCCCGGCTGGATACTACGCCCCTGCCCGGCTTCGACGAGAACACCTGGGCCGCCAATGCAGGCGCTGAAGAACGTGGCTGGAACGAGCTGCAAGAGGAGTGGCGATTGCTGCGCAAGTCGAATATACTGCTCTTTGAGTCCTTCTCCGACCACCAGTTGGGCTTCCACGGCCAGGCCAATGGACGCCCGCTCAATGCATTTACCTTAGGCTTTATCATTCCCGGGCACGTTGCCCATCACATGCGAATTATCAAAGAAAGATACCTATAAACTCCGCGGGCGGGATGGACCAAAGGTCCGTCTCGCCCGCACAAAAAAATAGCCGGGTGGTTAACCCGGCTTTTTTTATTTATTGTAGACTAAGTTCTTTTGTGTTATCATATCATCCAGCACATTGACCGCCTCCCCAAGGTAAATATCATTGCGTTTGTCCTTCAGCCATACCTGGAACCTGTCGGCCTTATCCTTGTCTCCGTCATACTTATGCGCATCCTGTGGCAGGGCCGATACATTCAGTTCATTGCTGCCCGTAAGCTTGCTAAGGCTCTCTATCTGCTTAATAGTTGACTTGATCTGCTTCTGCTCTTCCCTGTACTTCTGAAGATTCAGCGGGAACACCTTATCATTCTCCTTGCTCAACCATTCAGCATCCTGACCGATGATGTTGAAGGCGGAATTGTTCTTCAGCCGCTCGTTGCTCATAGCCTTGATCACATTCAGGTCATAGGCATATTTCCAGGTAGTATAATCAGCCTTCTGGATCTGGTCCCAGGGCAATGCATCCGGATTGTCCTTCTCGCGTATCTTGGAATACTCATACAGATCGGGCAACACGATGTCGGAAGCTACTCCACGTAGCTGGGTCGACCCGCCGCTGATCCTGTAAAACTTCTGTAAAGTAACTTTCAGGGTGCCCAGCTCGCTGTTGGCATCCATAAAACCCATCGTCTTATCCAGTCCAAGGTTCCGTTGAACAGTACCTTTACCGTAGGTAGATGTGCTTCCGATGATCACCCCTCTGTGATAGTCCTGTATAGCGGCAGCGAATATTTCAGAAGCGCTGGCGCTCAATTCATTTACCATAACGGCAAACGGACCGTCGTACAACACCTGCTTGTCATGGTCAGGAAGTATCTGCGGCTTACCATCCCTGTCCTTTACCTGTACGATAGGGCCCTGATCGATGAAGAGCCCGGCCATCTGTACCACATCATATAAAGAGCCGCCGCCATTGAAGCGCAGGTCCAGCACGATGCCATCCACCTTCTGTTCCTTCAGTTTCATCACCTCCTTGGCCACGTCCACCGAGCAGCGGTTGCCCTTGGGATTGTCAAAGTCGGCATAGAACTCCGGCAGATAGATATACCCGATCTTCCCCTTGGAAGAATTGATAATGGCGCTGCGCGCAAAGGTCGCCTCATCCTGTACGATCTCATCCCGGATAAGGGAAACTACCTTGGTAGAGCCGTCCGTCTTCCGCAGTGTCAGCCGCACTTCCGTACCCTTCGTGCCACGGATTATCTTCACCGCATCCTCTACCTGGAATCCGGTGAGGTCTACCGGCTCCTGGGCGCCCTGTCCCACCTTGGTGATGATGTCACCTATCTGTACCTGGCCGGACTTCCACGCAGGACTGCCCGTCACAAGGGTCGTGATCTTGATATTTCCATCCTCTTCCCGCAGCGAAGCGCCGATCCCAAAGAAATGACCGCTCATCTGCTCGTCAAAATATCGCTTCTCCACAGGAGGGAAGTAGTCGGTATGAGGATCCATGCACTGTACGATGGTCTGGACATACATGTTGAACCGGTCGTCGTCATTGACCTTTACCTTCAGCCGCTCGTAAAACCTGTCCATCACCTTCTCCGCCTTGCCCCTGGCCTCTTTTTCCAGGTCCTCATTGGAACGGGCCACAAATCCGGGCTTGCCTTTGCTGGCCTCCTGCTGGTCCAACAAATCGGAATATCTTTCTAACGTCAGGTATTTCAATCTCTTATACCAGGAATCGCGCCTTTCGGCCTCATTCTTCGGGAAGTCTACTTTGTCGTAGTTCTGATCCACCGAATCATTTTCATTGAAATTGAAAGGTTTGGAAAGGATGTTCTTGTACAGGATCTCCGTTTCCGCCAGCCTCTTTTTATAGATATCGCTGACGGAAGGCACAAACTGGATGGGCGCATTACCCAGGATCTCATCGTCGATCCGGGTCTCGAACTTCTTGCGTAATGCCTCCACATCAGGCTGCATCAGCACATTCTTCTCCACATCCACTTCCCCCAGGTATTTGCCAAAAACTTCTTTTGAGAATTTATCATCCAGCTGCTTGGGGCTGTAGTGTATCTGCTCCAGCATCTCTCCTACATTTTTCAAGATCCTTTCCTGCTTGGTAGGCGGGTTTTCTCCCAAGCCTAATGTTCTGAATGCAACGAACACTCCCGCTCCCAGGATCAATAAGACAATGGGTAAATTTCTTTTATTAAACATATACATGATCACTTTTTTCATATCAATCCAAATGTAACGATTATCTCGATGGTATGTTGTCGGTGCATCTGATTATTAACAAGCATTTTGCCAGAAATTCCATGAGCGGAAGACACTGAACATCAATCGGGAAAAGTTTGTTTTGGGAGGAAATCCAAATTGCTGTAAATTCGCGTCCTATCAAAACGGTGGCTGTAGCTCAGCTGGTTAGAGCATCAGATTGTGGTTCTGAGGGTCGTGGG
>DASZWE010000633.1:0-5359 GCA_035546735.1 Puia sp. | reverse complement strand
TATGGTCATCGTCGCCCTGCTCTATTTCGTGCATCGTGGCCTTACCCATATCTGGCACCACCGGGGCTTCAGCTTTATCCTGGCCACTCTTTTGACAGGCGGGTATGCCCTCTTCATCCTCCGCGTAGAAAGAAAAGAATTCCGCCGGCTACCCGTCATCGGGAAATTTTTATAGTGGTAGGGCGTGTCCCCGGTCCCCCCATCCGGGGCTCACCCCCTGACAAAAGGATTATGCTTCTTCTCCCAACCTATCGTCGTCTCCTCCCCATGCCCCGGATACACCACCGTCTCGTCCGGCAACGCCCAAAGCACCTCCCGTATACTCTTCAGCAACGTCATATGATCCCCGCCCGGCAGATCCGTCCGCCCGATGCTGTCACGGAAAAGCGTATCCCCCGCGATCAAAAACCCCTGCGCCGCAGAATAAAACCCCACACTCCCCGGCGAGTGACCCGGCAAAAACAATATCTCCAGCTCATCCTCCCCCCACGATACTGTTTTCCCGGGCTCCAGCAACACCATCGGCCCGCGGTAATTCTCGAAAGGCATACCCCAGTCACGCCCCATCACCGGCGCCATCTCCAGCACCGGCTTCTCCTTTTCGTGGAGGTGTAAAGGCAAGTCCCAGCTGTCATGGACAAACTTGTTCCCAAAGACATGATCCAGGTGACAATGGGTATTTAGTAGAATTTTAGGCGTTAGCCCCTGCTGCTCAATATATTCCTCCAGCTCTCTCCGCTCATTCCCGAAATAACAGCCCGGATCGATGATGCAGCAGGCATCCTTTTCATCGGATAGCACGTATGTGTTCTCTTGCACGGGGCTGAAAACGAAGGTTTTTACTGTCAGCATATACACTCAATTTTGCTCTAAAATCAATTTCACCGGTATTTGGGATTGTTATAACTTTAAAACTCTAAAGAATGGGTATGAAAGATCCTAAAGATCCTCAGATTAAGTTGAAGTCGCACTATTTTTTTTTCGTCATACTGGGGATTTTCTTTTTTGCAGGGGAAGCCTCTGCCCAGGTAAATACCGTAGAGTTCGGCAAAAACCGCCTTCAGTTCAAGAATTTCAAGTGGCAATACTATCAGACCCAGAACTTTAATACCTATTTCAACGAGGGAGGCCAGGAACTGGCCAAATACGTCCTCCAGATAGCCGAAAAAGAGCTGCCCGGCATCGAACAGTTTGTGGAATACGGTCTCCAGCGCCGGGCCAACATCGTCATTTACAACTCCTACAACGACTACCTGCAATCCAACATCGGGCTCAGCCTCGACTGGCAGACCACCGGTGGCATTACCAAGCTGGTAAATAACAAGATGGTCCTATACTTCAATGGCGACCATAACCACCTCCGCCTCCAGATCCGCCAGGGCATCGCCCGCATCCTGCTGGAAAATATCCTTTTTGGCGACGATCTGGGAGAATTCGCCACCAACCAGGCCCTGCTCGACCTGCCCCAATGGCTCACCGACGGGTACATCGAATATGCAGGGGAGACATGGAGCACCACCCTCGACGACCAGCTGAAATCAGCCATCCTCTCGGGAAGATATAAGAATTTCTACCAGTTTGCCTTCGAAAAGCCCCTGCTGGCCGGACACGCCTTCTGGTTTTATATGGCCAACAAGTACAAAAAGGAGAATGTCACCTACTTCCTTTATCTCGCCCGGGTCTATCGCAACCTCAACAACGCCTCCCAGCGCATCTGTAAAAAGAAGTTCAAGGAAGTGCTGAAGGACTTTATGGCCTACGAGGAAGAGGTGTACGACAAGGACATCCGCGGCCGCCGCAACTTCCCCAAAGGCACCGTCTCTGTCGTGGAAGAGATCAATGACCACAAGGATTTCTTCCATTTCTCCCCCCAGCCCACCCCCCGCAGCAACACCTATGCCGTCGTGGAATTCAAGCACGGGAAATACGCCGTCGTCCTCCACGATAATTATATATATACCAAGACCCTGCTAAAGAATGGCGTTCGTTCCGATGCCGAGCAGCTCGACCCACACTACCCCCTCATCGCCTGGGATAACAAAGGCACTCGTCTTGCCTGTATCTATTGGGACAGGGGTAAGGTCAAACTCTTTGTCTACGACATCGTAAAAAAATACAAGACCAGCATCCAGGACCTTCCCGACTTCGACCAGGTGCAGGACTTCAAGTACATGCTCAACGACCACACCCTGCTCATGAGCGCCACCAAAAAGGGACAGTCGGATATTTTTGTGTATGACCTCACCGCCCAGACCTATCGGCAGATCACCAATGACGTATACGACGACCTCGACCCGTCCTTCGTTGCCTTCCCTAACAAGACGGGCATAATCTACTCCTCCAACAGACCCAATGGCCGCGTCCGGGGTGGCGACACGACCCTGCCTTCCAACTACCATTATAACATATTCCTCGTGGACAACTGGAACGACATGGAAGGCAAGCAGATCTCCCAGCTCACCTACCTGAAATATGGCCAGGCCCGCTACCCGACCCAGTACAACAACAACCACTTTACTTTTATCAGCGATGAGAATGGGATCAACAATAGATACGCAGGCTTTTTCACCACCAAAAGAGCAGGCATCGACACCGTCTACAAGATTGGCGACGAGCTCCTCCACAATCCCGACCCCGCTGACCTCGACTCTACCCTGAAAGCTAATCACAAAGAACAGCCCGACACGGTGTATTCATTCGCCATCACGAATGACTCTTCGTATATCTGCCCCAGTACTAACTCCCAGAGCGGCCTCACAGAAACTAAACGCGCCGGCGAGATCGGCCAGGTCACAGAAGTCCGACAGGAGGGCGACCTGAAATTTCTTTATAAGTTGAAGGTGGACGAGGCCGCGCTAAAAAAACGTAACCTCGTCGCCCGGATGACAGACTACCGGAAGAAGACCGTCACCGAAGCACAGGTCCAGGGCGCCGGCATTCTCGCCCCCAAGGTCAAATCCCGCACCGACACATCCCGTCATGCCAATGACTTTTTCGAGAGTGAGTTCGACAGGGACAAACGCGACACCAGCCAGAACAGGATCCGCCCCGTCCAGCCACCCGTCACGGGTGAGAACCCTTTTGGCACCCGCAACGAGGCGGCAAAGGAAGAACCCCTGCTGAGAAAGGCCAAGCTTTTCAAATACAAGCTGAAATTCTCCGTCGACAATTTCTCCGCCGGATTCAACAACGACGTTCTCGTCACCCGCTATCAGCCCTTTACCGGCTCCCTGCCCATTAACCTCAGCGGCGTGGACCAGTTCAGCGGCATGCTGAAAGCGTCCATATTCGATCTTTTCGAGGACATCCGTTTCACGGGCGCCATCCGCCTGCCCTTCTTTGGCAGCGGCTCCAGCCCCGCACCCTTTGCCGCACAAGGCGGAAAGACATTTATCCCCGGCAGCTCCTCCTTCTTTGATGGCAGCGGGGAATGGTTCGCCCGTGCCGATTATTTAAAAAAGCTCTTCGACTTCTCGCTGTTATACTACCGCGAGACACAGGTAGGTTCCTATCTGGATGACTCCCTCGCCATCGCGGCAGGTGGTATCGGTATCCCGTTCGACGCAAAAGCCTATACCAACCTCTGGCAGGCCATCATCAAATATCCTTTTGACAGAGTGCAAAGCCTGCGCCTCTCCGTGGGATTCCGCACCGATAAGGTAGTTGTACGCCCCTTCGGCACCATCACGGGCCAGCCCAATATCGTCGACTCCGTACTGCTGAAATTACCACCGCAGAACAAGCAGAATTACGGATTGCTCCGCCTGGAATATGTATACGACAATGCCATCATGAAGGCCACCAATATTTACAATGGCATCCGCGCCAAGGTCTATATGGATTGGAACATGCAGATGAACCAGACCCAGGGCACCGCCGAAGGCAAGAACATGTACAATGCCGGATTCGACCTGCGGCATTACCTGCCTATCTATCGGAATTTCATCTGGGCCGTACGCGCCGCCGGTGATTTCTCCTTCGGCAATCAGAAAGTGATCTACTACCTCGGTGGCACGGATGGATGGCTGTTCCCCAAGGCAAACCAGCAACCGCTGCCGGACCCCAACCAGCCCTATGCCTTCCAGTCGCTGGCCGTCAACCTCCGCGGCTTCAAACAGAATGTCGCCAATGGTAACAACGCTGTTGTCATCAACAGTGAGTTCCGCCTGCCGCTGTTTTCAACGCTCTTCAACAAACCCATCAATAACGCCTTCTTACGGAATTTCCAGATCGTTCAGTTCTTCGACATCGGCTCTGCATGGAATGGAAGTCCAAAAAACATCTCCCGCCCCACGCTGACCATACCCAGCGACGATCCCAACCTCGGGTCCGGCACGCTGGATGTAAAGCTGCGGGCCGGCGGCATCGGTCCCTTTGCAGGAGGTTATGGCTTTGGTGCGAGAAGTACGCTGCTGGGATATTTCCTCCGGTTTGACGCCGGCTGGCAGATGAATACGTTCTTTGGCGGCAAGCCCGTGCTGAACGTCTCGATGGGCGTAGATTTCTAAAGCAGCCCGCCAACGGTCTGGTTCGTGTCACCCCTCCGTCCGCAAATTCTCCACCGGATTAGCCAATGCAGCCCGCAGCATCTGATAGTTCACTGTCACCAGCGTGATCACAAGCGCCCCCAACGCCGCCGCCGCAAATATCCACCAGGATATGTCCGCATGGTACGCATAGTGCTGTAGCCAACGATGCATACAGTACCAGGCCGCCGGTCCCGCGATAAGGATGGACAGGACCACCAGCAGGATAAAATCCGCCGACAACAGCCGCCACAGATGGAAGACCGAGGCGCCTAATATCTTTCGAATGCCAATCTCCTTGACACGCTGCAGGGTCCTTCAATCCCGCCCTTATGCCTTCCAGCATGGGAAGGGACAATATCTCCGGCCCCTCCTCCTCCATGAATTTCCCCGGCTCCGTAAATTTCTTATCCCCCACAGAAAGGATATGGTCCCTCGTCCACTGTGACAACGCCACCCGACGGAAATAGCGCCCGTAATTATTGCGCAGGACAGCCGCCACCGGTATGGGAATACCGTAGCCCGTACCCACCTCTCCATTCACCGTACCCGTCTGCATCACCCGCGCCACCTTGTCATAATGTTCATTGTATCTGTCGTAGGAGCATTCATCCACGATCCAAAGCCCCGTCAGCAGCGTTACGGCGACGCCAATGGAGAGACCCGTGATATTGAAGACATTCTTTAGCATACCATTCCGCAGCCAAGTACGTGCCGGATTTGTACATAATTGATAGCTAAATTGTTGCCCCTTCAGCAGGACGTCGGAATCTATAATTCTGTCTCCTTCGTTGGTCTTTTCGGGTTACATTTGTCCTTCGAATGCCAGTCTA
>DASZWE010000632.1:0-6730 GCA_035546735.1 Puia sp. | reverse complement strand
CCCCACCTCCGCCAATAAATGCGATATTAGGTAGTATGGTCTCCTGGAAAAGTCCTCTCAAAATGACATTGGGGCTAAATCGCCCGGGATAATTGTGCAACTCCTCCCGCATGGCCTCCGGTGTAAATTCCAGCGTGGATTCATGCACCTTATAGACATCCCCTATCTTCTCTATCCTTCCCCGGAGATCCCCTTTCAAATAGAAGAGGTTGATGGGGCGGGGATTGGCCTGCACCTTATATGGATCGGGTATGCGTTCAATGGTTCCTTCCACGATGCGACAGGGCGTCTGCTGAAAAAGATCATCCTCAAAGACAGGGATCATCAGCCGCTTGAGGCTGTCCCAGTCCGGGATCAGCACCACCAGCCCATACTCGCCAAACAGCCAGTGCAGCAGACGCAATGTTGCCGTTTGTATATCGGGACTCTTTAAATAGAACTCCTTTAGCTTATCCATCAGGTGACGGCCATGAGGCTGTACAGACAGCTCTCCTTCCACCCGGTGGATGATCTTTTCCAGTCCCTTCGTGTTCATGCGACCTACGGCCCCCCTCTGTTTGGTGACCCACTCCAGCTTCTCCCCATTGAGATGGATATTACCCAATTCGTCCAGATCTGCATCCTCGCTGCCCATAAAAAAGACGGGCACGAAATAATGTCCGGGCAGGTCCTTGTTCAGCCTTTCTGCCAGCTTGATGGCGTGTATGATCTTATAAATGAAATAGAGAGGTCCTGTAAAAATGGCAGGCTGATGAGCCGTACACACGGTGAAAGTATTTTCATCCAGCAGCCTGTCTATATTGGCCGTTACAGCAGGCGCTGCCTCTACGGCCTTGTATTGCTCCTTCAACGTCCCGACCAGTGTCTTTCGATCCACCCGTACTTTTTCACGCGCCGCCAATGAAGCCCGGATACCATCCGGGGTCACAGGGTGCTCATAAAAAGGGACCAGCGCACGGACGCCGTCCAGATAGTCGGTAATGGTCTTTGAAAAATAGCCTGTCTGCCGGTATGATAAATGATGTGGATTCCAATCCATAAGCTAAAAATAGGTATATCAACAGACAAGTCACAGGTTTGTTTACAGCACCTGAAATCCATACGCATACGGGTCATCTTCGGGATCAATGGTAATGGTATTATACCCATAGACCTTCGCCCATCCCTCTATGCTCGGAACAATGGCAGGCTTGCCCGCAACGCTCGTCGCTTTCTCCACCCTGCCTGTAAAGCTGCTGCCGATGATGCTCTCATGTACAAAGATATCTCCCTCCTTAAGCCTGCCTTTGGCAAACCACTGGGCCATCCGTGCGGATGTCCCCGTCCCGCAGGGGCTCCTGTCGATGGCCTTATCTCCGTAGAATACGGCATTCCGGGCCGTGGCGCCGGCATCGATGGTCTTGCCGGTCCATAAAATATGTGTACAGGTGTGGATGGTGGGGTTCTCGGGATGTACGAACTGATTGGTCTCATTGATGCGTTTGCGCATGACACGACTCCAACTAATTAATTGATCCGCAGAATAATATTCAATTCCTTTAAAATTTTCCTGAAGGTCGACAATAGCATAGAAATTACCTCCATAGGAGACATCCACCCGCAGCTTGCCCAGGTCGGGACATTCAACCTCCACGTTTTCTGCCGCCAGGTAGGCAGGGACATTCGTCAGTTTCACGGACTTCACCTTCTTCCCCTCCTGCCGGTATTCGATCAATACCAGTCCCGCCGGCGCCTCCATCCGGATAAACCCGGGCTTCTTCGGCTGGATCAATCCCTCTTCCAGGGCAATGGTAATGGTACCGATGGTACCATGCCCGCACATGGGCAGGCAGCCGCTGGTCTCTATAAAAAGTACCGCTACATCGTTCTGCGGGTCATGGGGCGGATAGAGGATGCTGCCGCTCATCATATCATGCCCTCTTGGCTCGAACATCAGCCCTTTCCGGATCCAGTCGTATTCCTTTAAAAAATGCTGCCGCTTCTCGCTCATATTCTTCCCTTCCAATACAGGGCCGCCGCCTGCTACCAACCGCACGGGATTCCCACAGGTGTGTGCGTCGATACAGAAAAATGTTTTCTTCATGTTAGGTTGTTATGCGATGGCATTGTCGGTGAGCTTGTCATTCACCATTCTCCAAATGCCCAGGGGGTTGCTGTTCTTCAATGCATCCGGCAAAAGATCGTCTGTCCAGTTCTGGAAGCTGAGCGGTCGAACCCAGCGCTTGATGCCATCGGCGCCCACCGAGGTGAACCGGCTGTCCGTAGTAGCAGGAAAAGGACCTCCATGCTGCATGGCAAGCGCCACCCGCACCCCCGTAGGCACACCATTGAGGATAAATCTTCCGCAGATGTCCTGTACGAGGTCGACCAGGTCGGCATGATCTTTCATATCTTTCCCGGTAGCCATCAGCGTGCTGGTAAGCTGCCCCTCCAGATGTGCGGCCACGGCTGATAATTCTTCTTTGCCGGCGCAACGTATCACAAGACTATATGGTCCGAAAACTTCCTGGTGCAGCAGGGGATTGTTAAAGAAAGCCTGCGCGGTTGCCGTCGCAACCGTGGGTATGCCCTGGCCGTCTTTGGGCTGTGTTTCGGATATGGCGATGGTTTGTACTTCCTTTTGTTCAAGGGCAGCTTTTCTTTTCTCTCCGTAGGCTTTGGCAATGCCGGGATGCAGCATCGTGCCGGGCGCGATCTTTTTGATGGCGTCGCCCAGCTCATGAATAAAGGTCTGCAGGTCTTCGTTGTCGATGCCGATGATCAATCCGGGGTTGGTACAGAACTGTCCCGTACCCAGGGTGATGGACCCGGCATACTGACCGGCCACCTCTTTGGCGGATTGCTTCAGCTTATCGGGTAAAAGAAAGATTGGATTGATGCTTCCCATCTCCGCGAACACCGGTATGGGGGTCTTGCGCTGATTGGCCCAGTCGAACAGGGCCTTCCCACCACCATAGCTACCTGTAAAACCAACTGCGCGTGTATGGGGATGCGTTACCAGCGCCTTGCCTGTCTCAAAGCTGGCTCCATGTACATGTCCAAATACGCCCTTAGGCAATCCACATTTTTCAACGGCCTTGAAAATGGCCTTTGCCACCAGCTCCGAAGTACGGGCATGCGCGGGATGCGCTTTCACGACAACAGGACATCCTGCCGCCAGGGCGGAAGCCGTATCTCCTCCCGCCGTCGAATAGGCGAAGGGGAAATTGCTGGCGCCAAATACAACGACGGGTCCCAACGGCACCTGCATCTTGCGAATGTCGGGATCTCCTTTTCCAGGTATGGCCGTATCGATCCGCGCCTCCAGCCAATGGCCCGCCTCGCAGGCTGCAGCATAGCTGGTCAGCTGAAATATTGTCCTTGCCCTTTCATTCTTTACCCTGGCCTCAGGCAGATTCGTCTCCTCCATCACCACCTGTATCAGCTCGTCGCCGATAGCTTCCATCTCCGTCCCAATGGTCCGCATCAGATCGGCCCGTTGTTTTAAAGTCGTCTTCCGGTATTGCTGAAAAGCTTTCCAGGCCTCCTGCATCACCTGGTCTATTTCCTGTACGCTGGCATCTTTGAATGACATACTGATAAAGTTTTTTATCGGTGATAAAGGTAAATGTTCTATGAGCAGCGCTCACAGCATCAAATGATCAGTTCTTTGCGGATTTTAACTTTTAACCACTTCCCCTTCCAGGTCATAATCGTATGCCTTTGTGATCTTCACCTGCACAAACTCTCCGACAGGAAGTTTCTCTTTGCTATGTATGATCACTTCATTATCCACTTCCACAGAGTCGAATTCTGTACGCCCCAGCCATCTGCCTGCCTCTTTCTTATCGATAATGGTCTTGAAGACCTGCCCCACTTTCACCTGGTTCTTCTCATACGATATTTCCTGCTGTACTTCCATGATCTCTTCCGCCCTGCGCTGTTTCTCCACGGCCGGCACATCGTCAGCCAGTCCATACGCGGATGTCCCTTCTTCATGCGAATAGGTGAAGATCCCTACCCTGTCAAAGCGGTGTTCCTGCAGGAATCCCTTCAGCTCGTCCACATCTTTTTCCGTCTCGCCGGGAAATCCGGTGATCAGGGTGGTGCGAAGGCAAATGCCAGGCATCTTCTCCCTTATCTGGTGGATAAGGTCGGTGATCTCTCCCCGGGTGATCTGGCGCCGCATGGCTTTGAGCATGTTGTCGCTGGCATGTTGAAGGGGCATGTCAAGATAATTACAGATGTTATCCCTTTCCCGCATCACATCCAACACGTCCAGCGGGAATTTGGAAGGATAGGCATAATGAAGACGTATCCATTCCAGTCCTTCCACATCCGCCAGCCTGTGCAGCAGCTCGGGCAGCATCCGCTGCTTGTAGATATCCAGACCATAATAGGTCAGCTCCTGCGCGATCAGCATCACTTCCTTCACTCCCTTACGGACCAGTCCCCCGGCCTCCTTTACCAGCTCTTCGATGGGCCGGCTCACATGCCCGCCCCGCATCAACGGGATGGCGCAAAAAGCGCAGGTCCGGTTGCACCCCTCCGATATCTTCAGATATGCATAATGTTTAGGCGTCGCCAGCAGCCTCTCCCCCAGCAGTTCGGCCTTATAGTCAGCTTCGAACTGCTTTAGCATCAGGGGTAGCTCCATAGTGCCAAACCAGGCATCCACCTCGGGGATCTCCTTTTCCAGGTCTTCACGATACCGTTGGCTAAGACATCCGGTGACATATACCTTGTCCAGGCCACCCGATTTTTTCAGGGCCACCTGCTCCAGGATAGTGTTGACAGACTCCTCCTTAGCCTTGTCGATAAACCCACAGGTATTCACCACCACGATATTGTGATCCCTCTTGCCGCTCTCATGCACCACATCGATGTCGTTGGCACGCAGCTGCCCGCTCAATACCTCGCTGTCCACCATATTCTTGCTGCATCCCAAGGTGATGATATTGACTTTGTCTTTCTTTAATGTCTTAGATTTCATATTTTGTGTCTGACCTTCGGTCGAACCACTTTCAGTGGTTTTTGGCCCACAAAGGTACCAACTATTGGGCTATCTTTAGAATATATGACTACTCCCGCACTCACCAGACTATTCAAGGAATTTTTCGACAGCGAAAAGGCCGGCGGCCTCATCCTGGTGGCCTGTACCATCCTATCCATCCTTCTGACAAACACCGGCGCCGGCGAGATCTGGCTTCATTTCTGGCATAGCCTCGAACACGGGGTCAATGACGGCCTCATGGCCATATTCTTCCTCCTTGTAGGGCTGGAGATAGAACGGGAACTCTACATCGGGGAATTGGCGGACTTTAAAAAAGCTCTTCTTCCCATCATAGCGGCCATAGGAGGCATGCTCATCCCCGCAGGCATCCATTTCTTCTTCAACCATGGCAGCCCAACCCAGAGCGGCATCGGTATTCCCATGGCCACCGACATCGCCTTTGCGCTGGGAGTGCTCTCACTCCTGGGTAATAAAGTCCCCGCCTCTGTAAAGATATTTCTCACGGCCCTGGCTATTATCGACGACCTGGGCGCCATCATCGTCATTGCTATCTTTTATACAAAGACCCTTTCCTTCGCCTGGCTGGCCTTCGCCCTGGGCATATTTCTTGTACTGCTGCTATTCAACAGGCTCAAGGTCAACAAGCTTGTCTTTTATATTATCCCGGGCATCCTCCTATGGTATTGTATGCTGCGTTCGGGTATCCACGCAACGCTTAGCGGCGTGCTGCTGGCTTTTGCCATACCCTTCCGGAAAGCCTCCGTCCTCAATCCGTCGGAGACCGTCCAGCATGCTCTTCATAAACCGGTAGCTTTCCTTATCCTGCCTTTATTCGCGCTGGCCAATACGGGTATCCTTCTTTCCACCGGCTGGACTACCAGCCTGGGCAGCTCCAATAGCCTGGGTATCCTCTCAGGACTGGTGCTGGGCAAGCCGTTGGGTATACTGCTCTGCTGCTGGCTGGCCATCCGTACGGGTCTCTGCCGGCTGCCAGAGGACATCCGCTGGTCTCATCTCCTGGGTATGAGTATCCTGGCAGGCATCGGTTTTACCATGTCCATCTTTATCACCAACCTCGCCTTCGACGACGCCGGTGTAATCCAGTTCTCCAAGATCGCCATCCTGGTGGCCTCCCTCCTGGCCAGCGTATTGGGGTTCAGTATATTATCGCTGACCACCAAACTTGGCACAGTTTTTCCATAATTTTGCACAAATTGTAAATTATGAGAAAAGCCTTGAGTTTAGTTTTAGTACTGGCATTCATCACCATCGGAGCATCCGCCCAATCCATGGGCAGCGACTATCAGACGGCAGTCGGGGTCAAATTCTGGCCCGGAGCTATCTCCATCAAACACTTTATTCAAGATAATGCAGCCCTGGAAGGCCTGGCCAACTTCTGGGATCACGGTTTTCGTTTCACCGGTCTTTATGAGCTGCATGGAGATGTCAGCAGCGGAGCTCCCGGATTGAAATGGTATGTGGGCCCCGGCGCCCACATCGGCTGGTACAACGGCGGATGGTATCATGGTGATTACTATTACCGCGACGGTGGATTTTCCCTGGGCATCGACGGCGTATTAGGTCTGGACTATAAGATCAATGGCGCGCCCATCGATCTGAGCCTGGATATTAATCCCTTCTTAGAACTGGCGCACCACACCTATATCGACGTATGGGGCGGACTGGGTGTTAGATATACTTTCTAAAGATTCTGAAAAGCCCGCTATGCGGGCTTTT
>DASZWE010000631.1:0-6609 GCA_035546735.1 Puia sp. | reverse complement strand
TGGATTTCCCCGCGCCGTTCTGTCCCAAAAACCCATATATATCGGCCTGCTCCACAGAAAAGGACAGCTCGTCGACGGCTTTTAAAGTGCGGTAATCGGTCTTGTCCGAAAAATAGCCCGATTCCCGCATATCGCTACTGTCTGTCCTTCCGAAGAACCGCTTCCAGGGACTCCAGGATGCTGAAAAATGCTTGGTGAGACCGGTGACCCGGATGACTGAAGACATATGATTGAATATCAATGTGATTTATCGGACCTGCCGGAAGTGTACCGGCCACATTCTATCAACAATTTTCGGCTCGAATGGATCGGCCGGGGCCTAAAATTTCTTAACGGGGCTTGCAAAACCCAAATGTCTTATCTATATTTGTTCCACCATCTCCTACGACAATCCCCCCGCTAAATTTAATTATCCCGAAAAACGCCCAACGTTGTTTCATTGTAACTGTACCACAGTTGTGCTTATATACTAGTTCCTTCCTTTGAATTGCCGTGTTACGCTTAAAGATTATTCACCTTCTGAAAATTACAAAGATGAAAAGGAACTTTTTCGCCTTACTGTTTGCTTCTGCCCTGACCTTCGGTCTTTCTCCGGCACATGCGGCAACCTCCGACAATTTCAACTCCCGCAAAGGCATTAAACTCACCGGGATCAAGGGTTTCCTGCAAGGTAATTGCTGGTTTTTTGCCGACTTTGATGTCAATCGTAATGGCTGGGCCCCCAATATGGAAGGGGATGGCGCCATGGTGTCCGGCACCGGCTCCAGCGCTACGGAAATGACGGGCATCTTCACCCCCCTGCTGGATCTCAATGGTCCCGTTACCATCTCCTTTACCTATAAATTCAACCTCCCCGTAAAGGACAGGAGATGGCTCAAGGTATATGCCGCGGATGCTAACAACAGACCCGCTATGTTATTGGACAGCATGGAGCTCACAGGCCTGGATAATACTACGGTTTACACCTATAATAAGATATTGTCTGCCGTTGCCGGCGGGTACAAATTATATATCAATTACCAGGGTGTCGGCGGCAACGAGCGGATCGCCATCGACCAGCTGTCCATCGACGCGGCTACCCATTATACCTCCGCCTGCAATGTGGCCCCCCTGACGCTGCGCGATAAGTTCATGGGTACCGCTTCTCATACCGCCAGCGGAAACGTACTGAACAACGACTACGATCCCAATCACGAGACCATGACGGCCTACCTGCTGGAAGAATCCCCCGATGGCAATGTAGACCTTAAGAAGGATGGCGGATTTGCCTTTACTCCCAAAGATGGTTTCACAGGGTCTTCCACCCACTTCACCTATAAAGTATGTGACAACGGCAGCCCCAATCTCTGCAGCATCAACACGGTAGCCACCATCCGGTTCCCCGCACGGAGCACGCTGACCAACTTCCAGGCGCTGTACAGGAAGAACGCCGTAGATATCAACTGGGTTGCCTCCACCGATAATCACAGCACACACTTCGAAGTAGAAAGAAGCATGGATGGCGATTATTTCCAGAAAGTGGGAGATGTAACGGCCGCCGGTACCGCCTATTCCTTCACCGACAAGGTGAATGACCATAAGGCAAAGAGCAACGATCTTTATTATCGTCTTCGTCAGATAGACAACGCGGGCAGAATAACTTACTCAAAAGTGCTTATCGTAAGGACCTATGGCACTAAGAGCGTAGAGTCGGTGAGTGTCACTCCCGACCCCGTCGTGAACGATATCCGGGTGAATGTGCAGCTGAAGGAAAAGTCCTTTGTGATGATGAAAGTGACGGACAACAATGGCAGTGAGATCATAAGGAAAACAGCCATGGGTGACAACGGCGCCAATACTTTTGATCTTGAAGATACGCATGCGCTGCAGCCCGGCATGTATCAGCTGGAAGTGATCATCAACAGCAATGAGCGCCTGACTATGCGGCTTGCAAAAAGCTAGTGAGCGCCCGCCAGGGCTCTCACTTCTTTATATCCAGATAGGACTGGAGGTCCTTCACGTACTGCTCGAAGGCCAGCACCCCTTGGGGCGTTATCTTGCAAATAGTCTGGGGGTAATTATCCTTGAATTGTTTGGATACATCGATATACCCTGCCTCCTTCAGCTTGTTGATCTGGACGCTGAGATTGCCCGCCGTCGCACTGGTCTTCTCCTTTAAAAAGGTGAATTCAGCCTCTTTCACGCTGATCAGGATGGAGACCAGCGCCAGCCTCAATTGAGAATGTAATATGGGGTTGAGGTCCTTAAACATTGTTCTGCTTTGCTTTCAGGTATCTTTTTCTCAATATCAGCCCGGGTATGAACCAGGCAAGCTGTGACCCTCCGGCCAGGTAAAGCAGCTGCCATGGCCCGGGGGTGATCGAGCTCAGTATGGCGAATACCCAGCAGGCGACGCCACCGATGATCATGGCCCGGAACCTCCTGCCAAAGCCGATGGCAAAGGTCGGGATGCCATACAGGATCAGGTATACGGAAATGGGCTGCGGAAAATTATACCGCAGCAGAAAATAGTTCATCAGGATAATGGCAATGCCAAAGCTTATCCAGACGCCTCCCCGGAGATAGTCGTCATGTCCCCTGTGCTTCCGTAGCTTCTTTTCCCTCTGCGCTATGACTATCTGCGGAATGACGCCTAAAAAAGTAAGCCACCAGACGGCGTCTACCCATTCCCACGCAGGAAAGAACAGGTATTTGAAGAGCGCCACCAGCGAGCAAAAGGTAATGATGGCCCCCCACATCAGCGCGGTGACGCCTGTCTCGATATAGTCGTCCTTGGCCTTGCTGATCATCCGTGATATCAGCTGCAGGCTTTCCTGGGTAGTAAATTCTTTTTCAGCGGACATGATCAGGATTTGATGGTTTTACGATGCTGCCTCCGGAGCAGGTAGCCGGGTATGATATAGCTGACCAGGATGGCAGTGGCGCAGATCAGGATATTGGTATCATAGGTCGTAAAGGTGCTGAGGATGGCCAGTCCCCAGCAAATGACGCCCCCCCATACCAACGGCGGGAATTTCAATGTCCGGCCAGTGAGAAAACAGCCGATGGAATACAGCAGGATAAAAATGGTATAACAATTCTCCCATCCTCCCCGGCGCAGGAATATAAGGACGACCAGCGTCTGGGATATGCCCAGCACGACCCAAATATTCCGTAATGTCTCATCCACATAGGTCTTTACAACGGTTCTTTTCCGCTCCCGCCGGCCATACCAGAAACTGACGATAAATCCGATATACATGATATTCCATGCCACGGGATGCAGGTCCGTCTGCACGATGACCTTTAGCGTGAATTGGAGCAGACAGCCTATAAACACCAGCCATCCCCATAACAGGAAATAAAAGCTCTTGTCGGCGACAGAGTTTTTAGCTTTATCGATCATATTCTGTATGACCTCTAAGCTGTCTTGAGGTGTAAGTTCCTTTTCCATACTGAAAAATCCGCCGGACCTTAGTCCGGCAGATCATAAAAGTTATCTATTTACTACATTGCTCCAGCATAGCTTCCGCCTGTTGTTGTCCCCAGGTAGGAGCCAGCGGTTCGGGATGTGCCGCCTTATACAACGCCACTGATTTCTCAAACAAAGGCTTGGCCTTATCTTTTCCACCGCCAAACTGGGGAGGCGTGCCAAAAAGGCTCATGCCCTGCAGATAATACAGACGGGGATTATTGGGATCGGCCTGCAAGCCTTTCTGCAATGCTTCGCCGGCCGTCTTGCCATAAGTGGCCCAACGGGTCTGCGGATCTACCAGCATCTGCTGGGTGGCAGACATATTTTCAACAGCATACAGCTCGGAATTCTTTTCGATGGCTTCGGCCTTTGCCAGGTAAGCATTGATCTTGGCCGAGTTGGCATCCTTATCCTTTACGGTGGGATTCCAGCCTACCCATGTCTGAGCCAATGCGGCGTAATAATAAGGCAGCCATTTCGTCTTTTCTGCATCCCCGATGCGATCAAAAGTACTGGCCAGGCTTTGCAGGTCATCGATGCTCTTGGCGGAATCCAGCAATGCAATGTTCTTTTGCATTATCTCGGTGTATTTGTCCGATTGGGCGCTGGCGGCAATAGAGACCAGCAGGGCAAATGAAAAGATCAGCTTCTTCATAGTTTCAATTTAAAAAGTTAAGAATTGTTTTTGTTAATGTGGATTAGAAATTATTATCGATGGCGTTATAAATTATTATTGATGGCGTCCTGACTGCGATCCACACCCCAGCTGAGGAAACAGCCGATGAAATAAAACCGGTTGGCCGGCGGCGTGATAGGTTCTTTGTACTGTCCGCTGTAGGAGAAATTATATCCATACACCGCATTATATCCTAATACGTTGCTCATGCTGGCAAACAGCACCACAAAGGTCTTTGCCTTGGTATTACCGACGCTGGGCACATATTCCGCGCTAAAGTTCAGGGACTGGTACGACTTGGTCTTGCCCTGCTCCGCCAGCTCGAACTTCGGTCCGCTGGCCAGTACAAAATTGTAATAAGGCCTTCCCGTAGCATAGCTGTACGTAAGATTGAACCCCGACTTGATCTTGGTAAAGAACTTCTTTGTCACGATGGATGCGGTGTGCGTCGCGGCAAAGTTGGGCATCAGCTGTTCGGTATAGTTCAGGTAGTTACGCTTCGTATCCAGATAAGAGTAGCTGATCCAGTAGTCGAAGTTCTTAATGGTCTTTTTATCCCTCCAGAACAGCTCGAACCCTTTGGCATAGCCGCTGCCGGAGTTATTATAGAGCGAATAATTATAATATACCGGTACGGTCTTGATAAGGTCCTCGTATTTCTTATAATAGGCTTCTATCCGGAATATCCTTTCCTTGGACATCTTCTGGTAGTTGATGATATAATGGGTCGCCTTGGTAAAGCCGACGTTCTTCGTATAGAACAGCTGGCTGCTCTCAGGCTTCTGATAAAAGACGCCATAGGCCAGCGAGATCTGGGCCTCGGGTCCGGTCCGGTAGGCAAGGGATACCCGGGGAGCAAAGTCACTACGATGGATAACGGAAGAGTGTTCATAACGAAGTCCGACCTTGGCGGCCAGCTCATTGGTAAGGAATATATCCGACTCCGCAAAGACGGCATTGAAATGATCCCTGAACTTATACAGCGAATCCATATTGTACAGGGGACTCCGGTAATGCTGGTCGTTATAGGAATACCAGTATTCACTTCCAAATCGAATAGAACTGATGCCACCCAGCTTCTTGTCGAATACAGCCTTTATCTGTGACAGCTGCTGGTTCTGGTCGATGGCAAAGGTCTTCCCCTTCATCCAGAATACGCTGTCGGGAAAGGACTTCGGGTGATTGAAATTGTCCTGTAGCTGCTGTCCCAGGTTGTCCAGGTTCGTGCTGTAGCTGGCGCCCAGGTCCATTTTCCAGCCATTGTTCAGGTATTCCCGCCAGCTGAGGTTGTTGTACCAGTTATGGTTGGTAAGGCCAAAAGCATCCTTGGTATAAAGGCTATCGACATCCTGTCTGCGAAGCCCCAGCTCGTTATAGGCGAAAGTCGTATAATACTTGATCATGCCCCCGTTCTTTGTCCGGATACGGAAATTGGCGTCCCCATTATGGAACTGCGGCATCCTGAAATAGTCCGGCTGCTGCTTGATGGCCTTGAAATACAGCCCTACATTGACATAGTTATACGTGATGCCATAGGAAGACTTTTTGTCTTTCGCCAGCTGCTGGGTGCCAATCCCTACCAGGATGGGAGAGATGCTGGCGTCTACCTCCGACTTTTCGGGCAGGTCGATGGATTCCAGCAATACGACGGAGGACAATGCCTGGCCATAAAGGGCGGAATACCCCCCGGTGCTGAATACCGTGCCCTTGAAGAGAAAGGGGGAAAAACGCCCTCGGGTGGCAATATCCGGTACGCTGGTAAAATAGGGATTGTTCACGAGGGTCCCGTCGATATACTGTTTGGCTTCATACCCGGCGCCACCCCGGACAAACAGCCCTTCCTGCTCACCCACCTGCTGGGCGCCGGGCAGGGTCTTAAGGGCAGCGGTAATATCGGCATTCGAACCGGCCGTAGTGGCCACATCCAGGCTGCTGAGGACGGCCCCTCTTTTGGCGTCCCCCGCCGTAAACGAGCCGGCGGTAATCGTCACGGCCTTGAGTTCGCTAAGCTGCTCCTTCATGACTACATGGAGGGTTATAGACTCTCCAGTGAGGTTTATAGGCTGTTCTACGGGATTATAGCCAATATTCGTAATAGTGAGGGTCATTGTCCCTTTTTCGGTCGTCCTGAAGCGAAAAGCCCCGGTGCTGTCGGCTGTAGCGCCATCGTAGGAGTCCTTTATAGTAATGCTGGCCCCCCGGATGGGATGACCCTTGGGATCTTTTACCGTGCCTGAGATGGACGTCTGGGCATAAAGCACGCCGGTCAAAAGGATAAAGGCTATAAATAAAGCAGTGCGTTTCATCGTCTCATAAATTTATCGTAAAACTAAACTAGTTTATAATATAAACCAAACCTTCCAGGAGCATTCTCGGCCAGCAAGGGCAATTTTACCGGTAAACCGCCACTTTTCACCGGCGAAAGGCGCTAAAAGACGGCCACCAAGACGGCCACAGGCCGTCTGCCCGACCAGGATGG
>DASZWE010000630.1:0-1652 GCA_035546735.1 Puia sp. | reverse complement strand
GCTGACGCTCCCGCTGATCTATACCCTGAACAAGATCGACAAGACCACCCGCAGGGAACTGATCTATATTATTAAGAATAAGAACAAGGATCATGAAAAAGTTCAATATGTCATCAAAAAGGTGACAGAGACTGGCGGCATCGAATACGCCACTCAAAAGATGAATGCCTATCGGGATGAGGCACTTGCCATACTTCACACATTCGAAGACAACGACTCACGGCGAGGGCTGGAAGAATTGGTCAGGTATACCACCGACCGGAAATATTAAGGAGAAAATAGCTACCGCGGACTACGCTCCGTCATGGCCTATGCAAAAACGCTGGAACATATTACAGTCGGACCCCACAGCGTCAGCTGCACTGCAGTCGCATCTGCATATACATCCCGTATTATGCAATATCCTTATGCGACGCGGGATCACTACCCCCGACCAGGCAGCGAGATACTTCCATCCCCGGCTGGAGGATTTGCATAGCCCCTGGCTGATGAAGGACATGGACAAGGCCGTCACCCGCATCCTCCTTGCATTGGAAAAAAAGGAAAAGATACTGATCTACGGAGACTATGACGTGGATGGCACCACCGCGGTTGCCTGCATGGTCCGGTTTCTTAGAAAAATACACCCGCCGGAGCTCATCGGATACTATATCCCCCACCGTTACAGAGAAGGATACGGCATTGCCATGTCCGGTGTCTATCTTGCCGCGGACAATAAATTCTCCCTGGTCATTTCCATGGATTGCGGCATCAGCGCGGCCATTTATATCGAGATGGCAAAAGTCCTGGGCGTCGACTTCATCGTCTGCGACCACCATTTGCCCAATAGCATGCTGCCTCCCGCCGTCGCCATCCTCAATCCCAAACAAGAGGATTGTCCCTATCCTTATAAGGACCTCTGCGGCTGCGGAGTAGGGTTCAAGCTGATCATGGCGCTCTCCCGGCGGCTGGGCCTCCCCGATGATGAGCCACATCAATACCTGGACCTGGTAGCCACCGCCATCGCAGCCGACATCGTACCCGTGGATGGAGAGAACAGGATCCTCGCCTGGCACGGTCTTAAAAGGATCAACAGCACCCCCAACAACGGCATAAAAGCCCTCATTCAAAGCAGCGGACTGACAAGACCATTGAAATTCACCGACCTCATCTTCGTGCTGGCTCCCCGGATCAACGCCGTGGGACGAATGGACGACGCCGGCAAAGTGGTGGAGCTATTTACTACCCCCCACCCCGATGAAGCCCGGGCCTTTGCAGGCATCCTCCATACCATGAACGACGAGCGCAGGACCGCAGACTCCAATATCACCGAAGAGGCGATGGACATGCTAAAAAAAGATACCAACCACAGTGATAAGAAATCCATTGTCCTGTACCGGGAGCACTGGCACAAGGGCGTCATTGGCATCGTGGCATCCCGCCTCACCGAAAAATTCGCCCGCCCCACCATCGTGCTTACCCGCAACGGAGGCGTCGTATCCGGCAGCGGAAGAAGCTTCACCGGCTTCAATATGTATGAAGCCATTCATGCCTGCCGTGATCACCTCGTAGATTACGGAGGACATCCGGCCGCCGCGGGCCTCACCCTGCAGCCGGACCAGGTAGAAGCTTTTACACAAAAGTTCGAAGAGATAGTATCCGCAACCATCGAT
>DASZWE010000629.1:0-9587 GCA_035546735.1 Puia sp. | reverse complement strand
CAGGAAAAGGTCATCGACCTGGATAGTTCCGACATCTTTCAATACCCTTTCTGTTACATCAGCGGTCACAAGCTGGTGCAGTTCAATACACAAGAAGGAGAACATTTCCATCGATATGTACAGAACGGAGGGTTTGTCTTTGCCGACGACTGCAATCACGACATCGACGGCCTCTTTGCCCGCAGCTTCGAAGCGCAGATGCATGCGCTCTTTGGCCCTGCTGCGCTGCAGAAAATACCCAATAACCACAGGATATATCATTCCTTCTTTTCATTCGAAAAAGGTCCGCCCAATACGTCCTTCGAGCTGAATGGATGGGGGGACGACCTGGTGCATGACTACCTGAAAGCCATCCTGGTGAAGGACCGCATCGGCGTATTGTACAGCAACAAGGATTATGGCTGCGAATGGGACTATGATTTCCGCAACAAGCGATTTCTTGCGGAGGACAACACAAAATTCGGGGTGAATATTATCATGTATGCCCTGAATGCGGTGCATTAAAAAGGCGGCCTCGCGAAGAGGCCGCCCGTAGTTGTTGTTTAAGATATCGGTTCGTACAGAGTCTTACTCCTGTGTAGTAGTCCCTCCGGTGGAGGATCCGCTATTTTGATATTCCGGCTGCTCATCACTTCCACTCACCGGCTTTTGATCTTTTTGTTGTTGCTGAGGTTGCGAACCATTGCCATTGTATGGCTGCGGTCCGTTGCTATTGTTCCGACGATAGTGCTGATCGAAATAATCATGTCTTGCCTGGATGACCGCTGCATCACGATCCTTCTTCAGCTGATTGATCTTTTCCTTTCTTTCTTTACGAGGTATGGTCTTATCGTGACGCACATCCTTGATCTGAGCGGCATAATCGCTCTTGATATCGCTGATCTGCGCTGACAGGGGTGAAGGCATGGCTCCGTAACCATAATAGAATGGAGGATAAGGATAATAACCCCAGCCCCAGGGGCCAAAGAAGGGATAACCATAACCCAAACCCCACGGGCTATAACCAAAACCTAATCCTACTCCGACGTAAGTACGAGGATGAACATAAACTACTCCGCCTCCATGATAAGCCCCGCCACCATGGATGGCTGCGCCGCCACCGCTATAGTGAACTCCCCGTTGAGCAGATGCACCCAGGGAGAGCGCTGCGGCGAATAAAACTGTCATTATTATTTTCGTTTTCATATCTTATTTCTCCTTGTACATTATAGACGAAAAAAACTGGCCAAGGTTGATTCAGCCAGACGGTTATAACACATCTATAACATTCTATTTACAGCTAGTCTTCTTAAATCATTGTTCTTCTGCTTCTTATCCTTGTTTGCGCTCCAGCCGGTGTCGTCCTGTCACCCGATGGCGCTTTTGCCGCTTATACTGTCAGCACGACAGTCTGGAAGGACGACAGCTATGTCGCCGCCTTCAATATTCCCTGTGTAGTGATAGAGCCTTTTGTCTTCGGCGAAATCGAGTAGCTTGCTAGTAGGGTTTCTGCGCAGTTTTAGGGCAAATTCTTAGTACCTTTCACGGGACTGGAATACGAAACCTACATACCGTCTGATCCTCTCAAGCCCTTCATCAGGTCGTTTGCTATCCAGGAGGTGGCAGCGGAGGCGACATACATGGTTCTCCCCGACACCGGCGTCGTCATAGGCTTTCAATACAAAGGCAGGCTCTTCCGTGTCGAGGATGGCAACCCTACCCCTCTCAGTATTTCCGGCATTTCAGGGCTTGCCGACCATAGCCGCGCCTTTCGGAATCTGCCCGGCACCGGCACCATTCTCGTGTTTTTCAAAGAAGCCGGAGTTGTTCCCTTTTTCCGCCAGCCGCTTCACGAACTCTTCCGGGAGAGTGTCTCACTCGACAACTTCATGCTTCGTTCGGAACTCCTTTGTCTCGAAGAGCAGCTCGTCGAGGCGCCTACAAATCCCGAAAGGATAGCCCGGCTGGAAAAATTCTTCATCGGCAGGATGACCCAAAGCGAGCCGGACAAGCTCGTCCTTGCCGCGTTGGCCCTGATCCACCAAAGCAAAGGCAATATCCGCATCAAAGACCTTGCTCTGCAGCTGCATACCAGCCAGAGTCCGCTGGAAAAGCGATTCCGCGCGGCCGTAGGCGCCTCACCGAAAAAATTTTCGTCCATCATCCGGCTGAAGAATGTTCTGCAGCAATACTCCACGGCAGACTCCCTTACCGGGCTGGGCTATGAAGCCGGCTTCTACGACCAGGCGCACTTCATAAAAGAGTTCAAGGCTTTCACCGGTGATACCCCCGAAGATTTCTTCAGAAAGCAATAGAAAAACGATTTTTTACAATTCCGGCCGTGAGTCCTCATCCATCTTTGTGATATCAAAAACGATGACAAATGCAACGGATGAAAACCTACGATGTCCCTCACAAAGGCCTGCGGAATGGCCTCTCTCAAATGTCTTTACTGGCCGGCCGGACCGACTATTCCAACCCTGCCGAGGTCGAGCGGCTGTATCAGCTCGGAACAAGCCTGTTCACCATTCTTACGATCCATGCGGAGGACGAGAATAGCGTGACCCTTGCTCATCTCGAGACGCGCTGTCCAGGCTGCTCTCAGCATGATCTCGATGATCACGAGGAGATCCATAGAGCTCAGCAAAACCTCGAACAGCAGCTCGCCGCCATCAAAGCCGGTGTCAGCGAAGGCAAAAATATGTCCGACGCCGGCGCGGAATTCTATCTGGCTTTCAGTGAATTCCATGGAGAATACCTCAGTCACACCGCGGAAGAGGAGCGCGTGACCCAGCCCCAGCTCTGGCAGTATTTCACCGATGAAGAGCTGGCCGCTCACCGCGGAGAGATCATGGCAAAAAACCCGCCGGAGACCCTGCTTATCTGGTTTGAATTCGTCATCCCCGCCCAGCGTCATGCCGAGCGGATAGGGCTCCTTACGGGCTTTAAAAGAATGGCTCCCGCCGCCTTCTTTGCCGAAGCGATGCAGGTGGTCCAAAGAGTCCTTCTTCCATCGGAGTTCCATCGCCTGGAAGAAGTCTTGGGCACGCTATCTTCCCCCAAGGGCTGAAGGCAGGCTGCTCGTATGTTTCCGGATAATATGCCGCGGCTGGTTGGTGCTTTGCAGTCCGCATTGCTCTGTGACGGCGCCTATGTCGGCCTGTTGCAGCCAATGGAAGAAGGTGCGGCTCTCCCCGGGGAGGCGCCCGGCGCAGGTCGTATCCGGGGATGATGAGGATGTCGGAAGGAAGGATCTTCACGCTTGTGAAGCGCTTGAGGCTCGTGAATTGCAGCTGTGAAGAGCTGGGTTGTCGGGCGCTGTCGGAGACGTAGATGATTTCGAATGGACGACCGTAATCGCTCATTCGTCAGGCCCGGCCCTCCAACACCGATAACGCCACTGTAATAATATCCTCCAAAGGCTTCCGGTCCGGCCGGGTCTTGCCATAAACCTTCAACCCACTGTACGTATTGAACAAAAATCTTCCCAGTACCTGTGGTGCCAACGTCGTATGGATATCTCGCGCCGCCTGTCCCTCCCTGATCCAATCGGCAAACAGCTTCTCCATGTTCTCCATATTCTCAGCCGCCACAGCCGCGATCGCTTTATCCTGGTTGACCATCTCCGTCGTAGTGTTCACCATCATGCACCCCTTCCGCATCCTGTCCGCCAGTATTTCCTCCACCGCAAATTGAAAGGCAGCCCTGATCCGCTGATCCACGGGCTTCATCTTACCGGCCAGCTCATGCAACTGCCGCTCCTGATCATTCACATAATAGCGTAAACATCGCATGAACAAGTCATGCTTGCCGCCAAAACTGTTGTAAATGCTTGACCTGCTCAAGCCGGTGGCCCGGGTCAGCTCATCCATGGAAGTAGCATTGTATCCCCTGGTCCAGAACAATTCTGTCGCCCGACGCAACACCTCCTCCTCATCGAATAGAATTTCCTTTGGCATATTCACAAGTTTAAAGGGTCGCCATACCACCATCCGCGATGAGCTCTGCGCCCAGCACAAAACTCGAATCTTCCGACGCGAAGAAGACGGCAATCCTTGCTATCTCCTGCGGAGTACCGAATCGTCCAAGCGGTATCAGACCGGCCGTCTGTTTCATATGTTCATCTTCAGGCACTCCTAATTTGGTGTGGAGAGGAGTAGCCACGGGACCGGGACTGATAGCATTTACGCGGATCTTTTTGGACAGCAGCTCAGCGGAAAGGTTCTTCGCAAAGGTAAGCACGGCAGCCTTGCTGGCGCCATAGATGGAGGCGCCCGGCATACCGACATGAGCATTTATCGACGTATTCAATACGATGGAGCCACCCTCCCCCATCAACGGTAATAATTGCTGAATGGTAAAGAACGCGCCCTTTACGTTGGTATCGAACTGCTCGTCAAAGAATGCTTCGCTGACCTCTTCGATGGGCGAGAACTTCGCAATGCCGGCGTTGATAAACAATACGTCTACTTTAGGCAACAAGGCCGATACCTGCTGACCCAGCTGAAGCACATCCTTTATATTCGATGTGTCGGAGACGATGCCTTGCGCCTGTGCTCCCAGCTCAGCCACTGCCTTATCCAGTGAAGTCTTGTTCCTGCCGGTGATGATCACCCTGGCTCCCTCTGCGATAAATTCCCTGGCGGTAGCAAGTCCAATACCGCTGTTCCCGCCTGTAATAACTGCTGTTTTGTTTAATAACCTGTTCATAAATGTTTTTTAGATTTATTTGGAATATTCATTCCAAAACAAAGATACTACATTCGGAACGATCATTCCAAATATTTTTTAAAGCCTGAACCCGTCCCAAAAGGCTCAGAGACAGAGCAGGACAGTACAGGATGGTTCCGGGAAGCTCATGGCTCTTTTTCGCTATTTCACCCGCAAAGGTCAGCCGAAAATAGGGGTTAACCCCTACCCCATGTAGAAAGCTTTCCATAGGCAAAATACCATGTAACCCTGACCGTTAACCCCTGTGTGCCATCTGTAGACCGTAGAAACACTATTCGTTAGGCCCTGAAACCCAATGTATGCTATTCGAACCTGTCAAAACTAAAGCTCTTGCCATGTCGCTTGCGATACTCCTGTGTCGTATGGCTACAGCACAACAGCCCGGCCTGCAGTTCGAACATCTGGATATCAATGCGGGTCTCTCTCAAAACAATGTCCTTGCCGTCCTCCAGGACAGCCGCGGTTTCATGTGGTTTGGCACCCGCGACGGACTCAACAAATACGACGGCTATCAGATCACCGTCTATCGCAATGACCCCCGCAATAAAGGCAGTCTCAGCAACAATTTTATCTCCGACATCATAGAAGATCACAAAGGCTATATCTGGGTTGCTACCCGGGGTGGAGGCCTCAACAGATATGACAGGACAAAGGATCAGTTCCAGGTGTTCCGGAAAGACGGCGGCAATCATTCCATACCCAGCGATCTCATCACCCGGCTGGCAGAGGATGCAGCTGGCAATATCTGGATCGGCACGGAAGACCAGGGAGTTATCTACCTCGTACCTGACAGCAACCGCTTCTATCATTACCACCACTCGGACGACGACCCTGCCAGCCTCAGCGGCGACTATATCCGTGCCGTGTATGTCGACAGCCATCAAAATCTTTGGGTAGGCACTTACGGCAATGGCCTGGACCTCTTTGATAAAAAGACAAAGACTTTCACCCGATTCGTCCACCGTGAGAATGACCCGTCCTCTGTCTGCGACAACAAGCTGATCTGTCTCTTCGAGGACAGCCGTCACTGTCTCTGGATCGGTACGGATGGAGGAGGACTGGACAGGATGGACAATCCCGGAACGGATGGCGTCTTCCGCCATTTCAAGCATACACCGGGCGATACAAAAGGGCTCTCCGGTAATGTCATCTATGGCATCGGGGAAGGTCCGCAACATTATATATGGATAGGGCTGGAAAATGCAGGGCTCAATATCTACAACCCCTACACCAACACTTTCCAGCAGCATCTACACGATGACATCGACCCCACCAGTCTGAGCAACAACTCCATCCATACGGCCTATAAGGACAATGCAGGGAATATGTGGCTGGGCTCCTTTGCCGGGGGTGTGAATATCTATAAACGATATTCCAGCCAGTTCCTTCACTACCGCCATACCCTGGATCCCACCAGCCTGAGTCATAACAATGTGCTCAGCATCACGGAGGCGGCGGATAAAAAATTATGGATCGGCACAGACGGAGGAGGGCTCAACAGATTTGATCCAGTCACGGGTCAGTTCCAGCATTATCTTCACCAGGAAGGGAACCCCAACACGATATGCGGCAATTATGTGCTATGCGCCCTGCAGGATAGGACCGGCCACGTCTGGCTGGGCACCTGGGGCGACGGAGTTACGGTATTCGATCCCAAAAAAGGTATCTATAAACACTTCCGTCATAATGCAGCCGACCCCACGAGCCTCAGCAACAACAATGCCTATGCGCTCCATGAGGACCGCGACGGCAATATCTGGGTAGGTACCTACGGTGGAGGACTGGAGCTGTACCACCCGGAAACAGGCGGCTTCAGCCATTATTCGTATGACGACAAGGACCCGGAGAATGTCAATAGCAGAAAAATACATTCCATATTCGAGGACAGGGAAGGAGGCATCTGGCTGGGTACGGATGGAGGGGGATTGAACCACTTTGATAAAAAGACCCATCAGTTCACCCGCTATATCCATGTCGACGGACAGAACAGTATCAGCGATAACAGGGTGGGCGAGATCTATGAGGATGAAAAAGGCAATCTCTGGATAGGTACGCTGAACGGCCTCAATTATTTCGACCGCACCACCCAGCAGGTGCATATCTATACCAAGGAAGACGGTCTTCCCAACAATGTCATCTTCGGTATCCTGCCGGGTACAAAAGACCAGCTCTGGATCAGTACCAACAAAGGACTGTGTCTCTTCAATACGGCCACTCATAAGGTGAAGAACTATGGTACCTCGGACGGATTGCAAAGCTACGAGTTCAAGGAGCATGCCTATTGCAAGAGCAGCAGCGGGGCGCTGTATTTCGGCGGGGTCAACGGTTTTAATGAGTTCTTCCCCGACAGTATCAAAGAGCAGGTTTCCGACCCGCCGCTGCTGATCACAGGCTTCCAGATATTCAATGAGGATGTACCCATTGCCAGGGACAGCGCGGACCCATCCCCTTTGAAGAAATCCATTACCGAGACCCGGGAGATCGTACTCCCCTATACCAGCTCTGTTATCTCCTTCGAGTTTGCTTCGCTGAACTACAGCACCATGGAAAGGCGGCAATATGCCTATATGCTGGAAGGCTTCGACAAGACATGGAACTATGTAGGCAGCAAAAGAACCGCCACGTATACCAACCTGGACCCCGCTAAATATATATTCAGAGTGAAAGGCCGGGATTATGAAGGCAGGTGGTCTCCCCGCATGGCCGTGATACAGCTGACCATCACCCCGCCTTTCTGGATGACCTGGTGGTTCCGGCTGGGGGGAGCCTTGCTGATCATGGGTATAGCCATCACCTTGTACAGGCTGCGGATCAAGGCCATCAAGGCGCAGCAGCGAAGGCTGGAAATACTCGTCGATCAGCGCACAGAACAGCTGGCGCAGGCAATGGAGGACGAACGGAAGGCCAACAGCGCCAAGAGCATTTTCCTGGCCAATATGAGCCACGAGATACGGACACCTATGAATGGCATGATAGGGATGGCGTCCCTTCTCTCACAGACAAAGCTCGACGATGAACAGCGGGCCTTTGCAGAGACGATACAGAATTGCGGTGAGACACTGCTCATCGTCATCAATGACATCCTCGACTTCTCCAAAATAGAATCCGGGAAAATGGAGCTGGATGAAAAAGAGATCGATTTACACGACTGTATAAAGGAAGTGCTGGCCATCTTCAGCGTCAAGGCAGCCCAGTCCGGATTAAGGCTGGAATATGACGTCGACGCGTCGATCCCTTCACCCATCCTGGCGGACGGTGGCCGTCTCCGCCAGGTTTTGATCAATATCGTAGGCAATGCCATCAAATTCACGCACCATGGAGAGGTTCGCGTTCGCGCCTTCCTCACCGGGCCCGCAAGCCCTGACAACGGCGACAAGCTGGAGATAGGCTTCGAAGTGGAAGACACCGGCATTGGCATACCTCATGATAAATTAGACCAGCTTTTTAAAGCTTTCTCGCAAGTGGACTCGTCCATTACCCGCAAATATGGCGGCACCGGACTGGGTCTGACCATTTGCGACAAGCTGATCCAGCTGATGGGCGGCAAGATAAAAGTAGCAAGCCAGCCCGGCAAAGGCTCTGTATTCAGCTGGACGATCCTCTGTCGACCCGGAACACAAAAAAGAAAGATCCCTATGGCAACCACACCCCTACCCATGCAGCTGGCGGATAATTACCCGCTGCAAATTTTAGTAGCAGAAGACAACCCTATCAATCAGCAGCTGGCCATGGTCATCCTGACAAAGATGGGCTATGAGCCGGAATTCGTAGAAAATGGAAAGGAAGTCCTCACCAGGCTGCAGGAAAAGAAGTTTGACCTCATTCTGATGGATATCCAGATGCCGGAGATGGATGGCCTGGAAGCTACCCGTATCATACGCAACGGCGATGGTCCGCAACCGGTGATCATTGCCATGACGGCCAATGCTATGTCCGGAGACAGGGACGAATGTCTGGCCGAGGGTATGAACGACTACCTCTCCAAACCCGTCAACCTGGACCAGCTGGTCGCCATGCTGAAGAAATGGGGAAGCACGATCAACGCTCAGACACTACCTCATAGTGCCTGACACGCTCTTCCCAGCTTAGCATCATGCTCTTTACGACCTTTGGCACCACGGCCTTGCCGGGATCGTCACCCGCAAATTTCCGGATGGCATCCATGGATTCCCATATGGTGACGATCAGGAACTCTACCCCGTCGGCTGTAGACCGACGAAGAATAGAAGCCTTTACAAAGCCTGAAATGGCAGCAATCAACGGAAATGTCTCCGTCTCCAGATGACGGATATAGTTATTAGCCTCGCCCCTCTTAGCCACTCCCCTCCAGTGTCGTTGTATCATATTAGCTCGAATTTTACTTCATACAATGATTTTCCAAATGCCTCCGAGGCCTTCTCCTCCGTCCGTACAAACCCATGCCGCTGGTACAAGGACGCAGCCGTAGCCAGCTCATGCGTCGTCCAAAGATAGCTGCCCCGATAGCCCGCCCATTTATAATGCTCCATATACAGCTCCATGAGCTTCTTGCCCAGCCCGATGCCCCTGTATTCAGGCTCCAATATAAAATAACGCAGCTGCGCCATATTACCCTCCCGGTGCATCAGCAGAAGAAAGCCTACGATCTTATCCCCATGCTCACAGATCCACACCCGGTCCTTCTCAGGATCATACTGCTGATAGAACTCATACATTCCCTGCGCGACATAAGCTTCAAAAGCAATACCATAGTTATACTCTTCCTTGTACAACCTGCCATGCAGCCAGATGACATATCCGATGTCACCCGGCTTCAGCTCCGTACGTATAACGATATCATCGAGGCAAATGGTTGTTCCCATAATTGGTCATTATTTTCTTTATCTCATTCATATGAT
>DASZWE010000628.1:0-3746 GCA_035546735.1 Puia sp. | reverse complement strand
TGGGAGGCGATTCACGAACCATCGGTCCGTTTTGGAAGATATTTTTGGTCCGTCAGGTACTCTTCGGACACGAACCTCCGGTCCGTTTGGACCCCGAAGGTAGGGACTTTGTACAAACGTTGCTCAAACGTTTTTATTTTCCCGGCTTGACTTACATTTGCAGATGCATCAAGTTGCCATCTTCGCATCGGGGGCCGGATCAAATGCAGCCCGCATTATAGAACGATTTCGCCACCATTCTTCCATAAAAATAAGCCTCATCGTATGCAATAAGCCTGACGCCGGGGTGTTGGAGATTGCCGCGAAGGAGCATATACCTACGCTGATCATCGAAAAAGATCGATTCTTCCGTGGAGACGCCTATGTAGGTGAGCTGCAACGGCAAAATATCAGCTTTATCGTGCTGGCGGGCTTCCTCTGGAAGGTTCCTTCCACGCTTATCCAGGCCTATTCCGGCAGGATCATTAACATCCACCCCGCCTTACTACCCAAATACGGGGGAAAAGGGTTTTATGGCCGGCTGGTACATGAGGCCGTCATCGCCGCAAAAGAAAAAGAATCCGGCATCACCATCCATTACGTGGACGAGCTCTACGACCATGGCCAGGTCATCTTCCAGGCCAGCTGCATGATCGAGCCGGCCGACACCCCCGAAACACTGGCGAAAAAGATACACTGGCTGGAACACGAACATTTTCCCCGGGTCATCGAGGAGCTCCTGACAGCTCCCGCCGGCGATCATCCCCCGTCCCCCAAACCATTAGTTCCGCATTAGATGCGAAGCCGATCCGACACTAGGGCGCCGGATCATCAAAAGATCGTTAAAACACTGATTTCCGCTCTTTATATCCTAATTTGGCCGTAATATCACACCCGGCCGCGAGTCCCGCAACAGACATTGGCGGTTTGCGGGAATGGGGCTATTTTTACCGGAAGGCCCGGTTCCCGCATATAATATAACACACAAACTATTTTTGCTTGTGGCTCATTTTACCCATAAGACATTACTGATCTTTATCTTGTCCTTGACATTCCTCGTGGGAGGAAAGGCCTGGGGACAGCAGCAGGTCACCCTTCATGGGACAGTATATAATATGTACAGGACCCGGCCGCTGGAGTCTGTCAGCGTCGTCGCCAATTCCAAAGGCACCACCACCGACTCCAACGGCAACTATTCCATCCAGGTGCCGCTGGACGACTCCATCTACTTCTCTTATCTGGGCAGGAGCACCCAAAAATTTCCCGTCAGGGACATCAATTCCACCTCCGGCTTCGATATCGCCCTCCACGTAGACCCCATCGAACTAAAGGAAATACGGGTCATGCCCCGCAACTACCATATGGACTCCCTTCGCAACAGGCAGGATTACGCCAAATATTTTGACTTTAAAAAACCCGGCTTCAAGCTCACCAGCCCCACTACCAACGGCGGGCTCGGTGCGGGCGTAGACCTGGACGAGCTCATCAATGTATTCCGGCGCGATCGCACCCGGCGGATGCTGGCCTTCCAGGGACGGCTGGTGGAAGAAGAACAGGAGAAATATGTCGACCATCGATTCACCCCCTATACCGTAAAAAAGATCACCCATCTCAACGGCGAGGAACTGGACAGCTTTATGGTAAAATACCGGCCCTCCTACGAATTCTGCGTAAAAGCCACAGACTATGACTTCTTTGATTATATTAAGATAGCATTCAAACAGTATCGGGCGGACAGGAAGGATCAACCCTAATCTTCTTTCATCTTTACCAAAACATTGTTTACCATGAACAAATATCTTTGTCATAGGTCTCGCCGGCCCCTATTGGCCCTGGTGGTCGCCTGTTTCTTTTCAATCGCCCCCGCCGTCGCTAACCATTTCGCCTCCGTGGTCGTCAACCTTCCCGTCGCCCGGTCCCAGTCCCGGCCTGTCGATAGTCTCCCCACCTTTTTAAAAGACAGCCTCGACACCTACGTCCAACGGGCCCTCACCGACTGGCAGATCCCCGGTGTCGCCGTCTGCGTGGTCAAGGACGGAAAAGTAGTGGTAATGAAAGGCTATGGCGTAAGGGAGCTTGGCCGCCCCGAAAAGGTGGACGAGAACACCCTTTTTATGATCGGAAGCAACACCAAGGCCTTCACGGCCACCGCCATCGCTATGCTGGATGCCGACAAAAAGCTTTCCCTCGACGACAAAGTGACCAAATGGCTGCCGGAATACAAGCTGGACAACAAAGCCGCGGGCGAACAGGCCATCATACGCGATCTGCTTTGCCATCGTCTGGGATTCATGACCTTCCAGGGCGATTTCACCTACTGGACCAGCAACCTCACCCGGGAGCAGGTCATCGAGAAAATGTCCCATATCAAGGCCGTCTATCCTTTCCGGACCACCTGGGGCTATACCAACGCGGCCTTCCTCACGGCTGGACAGATCATCCCAAAAGCCAGCGGACAGACCTGGGAGCAATTTATAAAGGACAGTCTCTTTACTCCGTTAGGCATGTCCAGCACACTGGCCCTCAGTAAAGACCTCCCGGCCGCCGCCAATAAATGCGCCCCCTATACCATGGCCGAAGGGCGGCTGGTAAGGATACCATTCTGCCAGATCGACAACCTCGCACCGGCGGGCAGCATCAGCTCCTCCGTCAGCGATATGAGCAAATGGGTGATCATGCAGCTGGACAAGGGGAAATATGAAGGACGTCAGATCGTCCCGCCTTCCGCCATTGCACAGACCCGCTGGCCTCATTCCATCATGGGCAATGGCGGACATATGTTCAATGAAAGTCATTTTTTACTCTATGGCCTGGGCTGGATGCTGCAGGAATACGATGGCCGGAAGATCGTCTCCCACACAGGCGGCGTCAATGGGTTCGTCACCAGCGTGACACTGCTGCCGGAAGAGAACCTGGGCATCGTCGTACTCACCAATACGGATCAAAATGCTTTTTACGAAGCATTGAAATGGGAGATCCTGGACGCCTGGCTCAAGCTGCCGTACAGGAATTACAGCAATGTATACCTGCAGCGAACCATCCGCCAGCGACAGGCAGAAGCTAAGGAAGATCAGCAATACAAGGACTCCGTAAACCTTCATCTCCCCACAACCCTGCCCCTGACAGCTTATACCGGACAATATTTCAACGATGTCTATGGGGACATACAGGTAGTCCCGGAGAAGGACGGGCTGCGCATGGTATTCTCCCATCACCCGGATATGTATGCGAAGCTGGAGCCCCTGGGTGGCAGTCGGTTTTATGCCACCTTCTCCGACCCGGAATTCAGCAAGGCGGTCTTTCCCTTCACAACGGAAGGAAATAAGGTAAAGGGCGTCACGGTGAAAGTGGCCGACTTCGTGGAATATACCCCGTATGAGTTCGTAAAACGACCATGACGGACCGGAGTCCCGCCCCTGGCCAGATTGGCTTCACCTGGTTCGCCGGCTGTAAGTCCGCTTGCCCGGCTTGTTCGCCGACCATCAGTCTGCTTTACCTGGCCTAACCGCCCGTCTGCTGGTCCGGATTGTTCATTCGCCATTCCGATCCCCGTCTGCTGGTCCGACCTGTTAATTCGCCATTCCGCTCCCCGTCTGCTGACCCGACCAGTTCATTCTCCATTCCGCTCCCGGTCTGCTGACCCGACCTGTTGGTTCGCTATTCCGCTCCCGGTCCCCTGGCCGGCCAGTTCGCTCGCCAGTCCCTTGCACAGCTTGTCCGCTCGCCAGTTCGCTCGCCAGTCTGTTTGCCCGGCCCGCCTACCTGCC
>DASZWE010000627.1:0-4410 GCA_035546735.1 Puia sp. | reverse complement strand
AAACAGACACAACAACGACCAGTCCCGGCGCTATGCCAGCCGGCAGCGCTTTCACCGTACCGGACAATATCCGTTTTGCCCTCCATGCGGGAGTAGATCAGCTGCACTATGGCAATCTGGACCTGCGTCAGGTGTCAGGGGATGTGCTCATTGCGGATGAGACGGTGAAGCTGAACAATATCCGGGCGGAAGGACTGGACGGAACGATGGTGCTGAATGGCGCTTATTCCACGAAGATCAGCAAGAAGACACCTGTCTTTGCCATGTCCTACGACCTGCAGAAGCTGGATGTGCAAAAGACCTTCTATGCCTTCAATACGGTACAAAAGCTCATGCCGGCCGGTAAGTATATCACGGGCAAGTTCAGCAGCAAGCTGGCGGTGGATGGGATATTGGGCGGGGATATGAAGCCCGACCTGAACTCACTCAACGGGAATGGCAACCTGCTGCTGGTGGATGGAGCGCTGAAGGATTTTGCACCGACGGACAAGCTGTCGCAAACGCTGCACCTGGATCAATTAAAGGATATACCTGTAAAAGATATTAAGGCAACCTTTTCATTCAGGAATGGAAGAGTCGTGGTGGACCCCTTCCATGTAAAAGTAAAGGACATCGATATGGAAGTAGGCGGTTCGCATGGATTTGATCAGACGTTGGACTATGATGTGGCCATGAAGCTGCCGCGCAGCCTGCTGGGCGGACAGGCCAATGATGCAGTGAATGAGCTGATCTCCAAGGCGGGCTCGAAGGGAGTAGCCGTAAAGGTAGATGACAAAATTGATCTGCCCGTGAAGATCGGCGGTACGCTGACCAGCCCCGTCCTGAAGATGGACCTGAAGAGCGCTCTCAGCAGCACGGCAAATACCCTTAAGCAGCAAGCTACCGACCTGGTAAAAGCCAGAGTGGACAGCGCCAAACAGCAGCTGCGTGATACGGCCCGGGCGGTGGGCAAACAGGCGCTGAAAGACGCCGGTAATGCGTTGAAAAACCAGCTGCTGGGCAATAAGGATACCACGGGAAAGAAAACGGAAGGCCCGGATGATACGAAGAAAAAAGTACAGGATGCGGGGAAAGGGCTATTGAATAATTTGCTGAAAAAGAAGGCTGGATAGTTTTTTTGTACCTTTGTAAAAATGAACAGTCACATGCATTATCAGCTGCACGACCCGCGTCCTATCCAGTATGAGGAACAAGATACGGATGTGCTCACCATCCCTGATGATCCATTCAGTCTCATTGTATGGAATGACGAGGTGAATACGTTTGAATGGGTGATACAGACCCTGATGGAGGTATGCGGGCACTCTTTGGAACAGGCTGAACAATGTGCGATGATCATACATACAAAGGGGAAGTATGCTGTCAAACGAGGCTCTTATGACGAACTAAAACCTCAATGCGATGCGATCACGGAGCGTGGCATCGGAGCTACCATCGAAGAGATAGCAGGTACCTAACTGATATGCCTTTATTTGCACTAGACCAGGAACTCATCTTTCCTCCTGTCTCCCTTGCCGAGCCAGATGGCCTCCTGGCCGTCGGAGGAGATCTTTCCACGGAGAGACTATTACTCGCCTATCGCAGCGGCATTTTCCCCTGGTACGAGGGTAAACATATTCTTTGGTGGTGTCCCGACCCCCGATTTGTACTTTTCCCGGAAGAATTGAAAGTGAGCAAAAGCATGCGGCAGCTCATCCGCCGCGAAAGCTTTGCCTTTACCATCAACAAGGCCTTCGACGAGGTCATCGGCAATTGCAAGACCATCGCCCGAAGAGGTCAGGATGGCACCTGGATCACCGATGAGGTAAAGACTGCTTATGGCCGGCTGCACCGGGACGGCTATGCCCATAGTGCGGAAACCTGGCTCAATGGGGAACTGGTGGGAGGTCTCTATGGGGTCCGGCTGGGCCGGGTCTTCTTTGGGGAAAGCATGTTCAGCAAAGCCAGTAATGCCAGTAAATTCGCCTTTATCTGCTATGTAGAACAGCTGCGCACAGAGGGAGTAGAGCTCATCGACTGCCAGGTATACACGGAACACCTGGAGAGCATGGGAGCCCGCATGATACCCAGAATAGCATTTATTGAAGGTATCCGGGCGTTGGGGGTATAAATGTGCGCGTCATAGAGAGGAGATAAGATTGAATCGCTTGGCCGGCCATTGCTCGGCATGCTGGTATACCAGCCCCCGCATATAATCGTTCTCCGGATAAGGGGTCAGAAAAGCTTTCAGCTCTCCGGCATTTATGGAACCATTATCCCGACCCCATGACTGATCGGCAGGCAGGTAGCCCATGCCGTAAAAGCGGCCTTGTTCCACCAGGATACAGCTTTTCTCTTCGGGGTGACGGCCTTCGTCTACCAATGTAAAGCTGGGAAGGGCTTTTATCAGTCCATCCACGGCCTCCTGTACCCGCTGGTTGTATGCCTCGGGCGACTCATGGTGCTCGCAGGCGCCATGGCAATACTGGTCTTTTACTCCCTGGCAGGCCCCCTCCCCTTTTTCGATAAAACAAAGCCTGGGACAGAGCTCGTACTGCCGGATGAGCTTCCAAAGGATATTCTGACCTTCCCATAATAAAGAAAAAGTATATATCGGAGCCAGCTGCCTTTTCTTTTTTTCCAGCACCAGTCTCATATAGCCGCTGCGGTCCTCGAAGAGATAGAGCCCATACGTCTGCTGAAAACGTTTCAAGCTGCGATTATAGACAGGCCAGAGACGGCGGATCTCGATACATTCCAGGAGATAGGCCATCAGCTCCGTGCCGGTGGACTCATGGGATATAGAGTAGATATTTCGAAGGAACTCCTGCTTCTGACGGCCGGGCTTGTTATTGGAAAAGTGGCTGCTCACACGCCGGCGGATGTTCTTGGCCTTGCCCACATAGATCACCTTTCCCTTCTGGTTATGGAAATAATATACTCCCGGGGTCTCGGGAAGCCCTGCCAGCTGTCCTGCGGGGAGGTTGGTGGGGAGATATTGTTCCCGGCTGTTGGATTTGAGCATGTTCCGGATATGCTCCAGGCCGCCTGCTTTCAGGATCTTTTCGAAGAGCAGCACGGTAGCGTCGGCATCGCCACCTGCCCGATGCCGGTTTGGTATGGAAATGCCCAGGTGACGGCAGATATTTCCCAGGCTATAGCTGGGGGCGCCGGGAAAAGTCTTCCGGCTGAGACGGACGGTACAAAGCTTTTTGGCGTCCAGGTCCAAACCGCAGGCCTTCAGCTGATGATTGAGAAAGGAATAGTCGAAATTGACATTGTGCGCCACGAAGATGGCCCCGGATAGCCATTCATGTACAAGGGGCGCTATTTCATTGAAATAAGGGGCGTCGGCCACCATTTCATCGTTGATGCCGGTGAGGACCTGAACATAACGGGGAATGACCATACCGGGATTGACCAGGGTTTCGTAACGCTTAATCTCCCGGTTTCCATCATGTAACACAATAGCAACTTCTGTTATGGCGTTATTCGAAGCATAACCGCCGGTGGTTTCTATATCAACTATCGCATACATTGTTCCGGATACCTTTTGTGCCCTGAATCGTGAGGTTGTATAAAGGTAAAAAGAAAGTCGGTTACCCATCGATCCCTGCCCCACGAAAACGTGTATTAATTTACTAACCCTAAATCCAGTCCACATGGAAAAAATGCACACTATTCATGCAAGGGAAAGTATGGTGCTGACGATCATTACGGCATTGCTGTACTTCTCCACGATCATGATGTTTGCTTATTTATTTACGATGTCTTGATAGGCAGACCGGAGGACTTTGCGCAATTTATTGATTAAGAAGAAAAAAGGCCCAAAATGGGTCCAATTCGGCTTAAAATTGCCCAAAAACACCTTAAAAAGTTTTAAAATCTGGAAAATCAGGTTATCTTTGTACTCAGATAGTCGACTACTTCTTACGATATCTGTAGCACGAGCCAAAATTTTCCGACTGGCATTCTTCCACGCCAAGATCTTCCGAGAAACCAATCACGTACCGCGTAAATTCCGATCCCCTACGAATTCCACATTTAATCAGCTTGGTTTCACCCTAAAAATTACTTTTATGAAAAAGATCACTTCTTCTTTCCATCTTAGCGAAACTGCCAAGACCATTTTGTTAGCCGTAGGCTTTATCGGTCTGGTGATGTTCTTGTCTTACCTCTATTGGTTTGCATAAGCGCTGAGTCTGTCGATTATATATTCTTTCAATGATTATAGAATTCCCCACTAGCGTGGGGAATTTTTTATATTTGCACCCCCATGGAATTAAGTAAGAACTATATCCCCGCCGAGACAGAGGAAAAATGGAATGCACATTGGCTCCAGCAACGATATTTTAACAGCCAGCCGGATGGACGGCCCCCTTTTACCGTCGTCATACCCCCGCCTAACGTGACAGGGGTGCTGCATATGGG
>DASZWE010000626.1:0-2877 GCA_035546735.1 Puia sp. | reverse complement strand
TTACGGGTTTTTTTACGGCAGCGGGAAATCGGTTAATTTGTCCTACATTTAAACGATATTTGAAGAATATTAATCACCCCTGCATGTCGAACAATGTGCTGAATAATGAGCTTGGCCCCATCGTCCAGAAGACCATGGCGGATGTGGTGGAGATCCGGCTACGTGAATACCTGAAGGAAAAATCTTTCAAGCCGGGCGACCCGTTGCCCAAGGAGCTGGAGATAGCTCATTCGCTGGGGGTGAGCAGGAACGTGGTGCGGGAGGCGCTCAGCCGGCTGCGTATGCTGGGTATGGTGGAGACGAAGAAGAAGCGGGGGATGGTGCTGGCACGTCCGGATATCCTCAGCTCATTGGAGCGTGTCCTGGATCCTCTGATCATCGGGGACAGCACGCTTCAGGATATTTTCGAGATACGGTTGACACTGGAAATGGGACTGGCCGACCTGCTGTACCTGCGAAAGACGAAGAAGGATGTAGAAGAGCTGGAGCAGATAGCTAAGAACCAGAAAGTGACGGGAGGGCGGCAGACCTTTCGTATCAAGAATGAAATAGCCTTCCATGGAAAAATATATCAGATGACGGGGAATGAGACGCTTCAGCGGTTTCAAAGCATGCTGCTGCCTGTATTCGGCTATCTCGTCAGCCTGGAGAAAGTCCCCATCATCGGCAAGGTTTCCCATCTCGACCTGGTGGAAATATTGAAACACGGCTCCAAGGAAGAGTTCCGCCAGGGGATGCTGCAGCACCTGCAGCATCATTTTGATAAATTGAAGCGAATTCCCTGAGTAAGAATGATTAATGGGTTCTAACGACCGGCTGTTCAAAATTTTTTTTGGATGGACAGGTGGTTTATGCTTACATTTGTTATGTAGGACATAAGTACTATTGAACTTTATCCCGCTTATCCTGTCGCACGGCATAAATAACATTTATCAACTTACTCAAAACGATTCAACTGCGTATGAAATCGAGCAAAACGCGGGTGTGCTGGCTATTGCTTGTCACCTCCCTCTTCTTCACCCTGTCCTCGTTCGGGCAGACAATTTCCCTCACCGGCAAGGTCGTCGACAGTTCGGGCAAAGCGCTCGAAGGGGTCAGTGTCCTCGTTAAGGGGCACAAAAAGGCCACGGCTACTGATGCCATGGGCGCTTTCAACCTGGCGATACCCGCCGCACGGGCAACATTGGTAATTTCTGCCGTGGGTTTTGCGTCAAAAGAGGTCGCAGTAACGGCAGAACAGCATACGGTGACCATTGCGCTCAACCGCAGCGCAGACGCCATGCAGGACGTCGTCATCGTGGGTTACATGCAGCAAAGCCGCAAGAACGTCACCGCCGCCGTCAGCAAGCTGGATATGGCGGAGATGAAGGATGTCTCCAGTCCCAACCCGGTGCTGGCCCTGCAGGGGAAGCTTCCCGGGGTATCGGTCCCTGTTAGCTCCGGTCAGCCCGGCGCATCGCCGGTGAACATCATCATACGTGGCGGCACCCGGCTGAATGTTTACGGAACGGGCATCGGCAACAGCGGAGGGAATGCCATCGGCAGCAGCAATGCTACCAGCCCCCTTGTCATTGTCGACGGCGTTTTCCGGCCTATGGCGGACGTCAACCCGTATAACATCGAGTCGCTGCAGGTGATGAAAGATGCTGCCGCCACCGCCATCTATGGATCACAGGGCGCCAATGGGGTCATCGTGGTAAAGACAAAAGGCGGCCGGTATAACAAGAGGATGACAGTAACATTGAACCACCGCACCACCTGGGAGACCGCGTCCCGGAGTCTGAATTATATGAATGCGGAACAATATCTCCGGCTGGCCCGCACCACGGTATTCAATACACATGATGCGCTGAACAAGGACAACCTGCTCAACAACGGTGGCTTTTCCGCCGGCACCAAGGTCTACACTGCGCCCGGACAATACGGCAAGGACATCAATCTTACGGCGCTGTACGACAATATCGTGGCCGTCGAAGGTATCGACTATGTCAACAACCTGTTGAAGAAGGGGTGGAAGACCATGGACGACCCCATCAACCCCGGTACCAAGCTGCTGTACGCCGACAACCATTACCAGGACCTGCTCTGGAACACAGGCCTGACCAATAACGAGAACCTTTCCATCGACGGCGGCAGCGACAAGGCCAGCTATTTTCTCAGCACTAACTATGCCAACCAGGCCGGCACCTTCGTGGGCACCAACTACAAACGCTATGACGTCCTGGGCAATTTCAGCTACAGACCCACGGAAAACTTCAAGCTGGATGTTATGACCAACTATCAGAACATCCTGCCCAACTATGTGGCCGGCTTTGTGAACGAGCTGATACGGGGCACCCGCATCACGCCGCTGATCCGCATTTTCAAGGACAATGGGGATCCTACCGTCGGTGAGCTCTGGACAGTGGTCAACCGGTTCCATACCCTGAAATACGACCAGACACATGTTTCGACGGAGCGGTTTGTCAGCAGGGTAGCCGGAGACTGGACCATTGCCAAGGGACTGCACTTCAGGCCTTCCGTTTCCTACTATGCACAGGACTATACCTATCTGTTCATGCGCAAGGCCACTCCCGCCGATGAGGTGCAGCCTTCTACACAGCGCCAGAAGAATGAGAATATCAACAATACCCGCAAGATGATGACGGACCAGATACTGCAATATGATTTCAACATCGGGGATGATCATCATTTCTCTGTATTGGGCGGCTTCAACTATACCCGGACCACGGGTAATACCATCAACATCGGTTCGCAGCGGGCTACCAACGACTATATCTTTACCATCAACGAGCCTACCACCACGAATATCAATGGCACGGTCATGAGCAATGTCACCGACTTTGGCACGACCCTTTCGGAGGACCGTATGGCCAG
>DASZWE010000625.1:0-6439 GCA_035546735.1 Puia sp. | reverse complement strand
TCCTGCGATCGATGCTGTCCACGTCTCTTACTACCCAATTGCCTTTGGTGATCGGCTGTTCATGACCGGTGACAAGGTCTACGAGGTAGAGGTGTCGCCAGCCGTCCTTTTCGGAAGTCCGGATCAGGAAATTACTGCTATCGGGATAGTATGTATTCTGGCGGGCCATATATATAAATGTCTTTGTCCTTTCATCCACTATATTCCTGGTGTCACCGGAGGTGGCATCCACTTCGATGATGCGATAGCGCTGGTGGCCCCTGTCGAATTTTTCGTAGGTGAAAAAGCGCGGGTTGTCATAACGCCAGTGCAGCTGCGGGGCGTAGCCGGGGAAGTCGATGGTTTCAGCGCTCACCCGGACCGGCGACTTGCCGATGGGAAAAAGAAAAAGGTCATAGGTGGTGAAAGGGTCGCCGGGCTGTTTGTATGGGCGGCCTCTTACTTGTCCTCTTGTAGTGCCGGGGACGGAGGTCAGTATGAAGTATACGGAGGAGTCCTTTACGGGATGGATACGATAGCCCGCCAGGTATTTACTGTCGGGGCTCCAGGTCATGGCGCCATAGGGGGCATTTTCGGAGCCGTCGGTGGTGACCTGTATGGGAGCGCCGCCTGTGGCGGGACGTATGAATAGATTACCTTTCCCGATGTATCCTTCCCATTGCCCATCGGGGGATGTGCTGCCATTTCGGAAATCACCGAACCGGCCGTCACGCTGTCGTCTGGCGGGTGAGACTGTGGCGTCGTCCGGGGTGAGGTTCGGATCGGGGGCGGAGATCTTTATTTTCCGACCAGTAGCGGCTGTTACCCGGAAATATTCCCGGGCGCTGTCCTTTAATATATTACAGTACCAGAAGGATGTTCCGTCCTGTGACCAGTGCGCTTCTATAGTGGACTTGAACACGGCATTTTTTGTCAAGCTGTCCAGCCTTTCCGCGCGGATGTAGCGTTGGACCATCTGTTCGTGCGAGGGTTGGAAGGGGGGAAGGTCATTGGTGGGCTGAAAGCGGGGGAGGTCCTGCGCTTTTAACAGAAAGGAGGCGAGGAAGAGTAAGCTCGTGGCGAGGAATCTGGGCATACACTGTGTTTTGGTAAAGACGAAATTATCGGGAATAAGACGATTTATTATACCATTAATTAACCGATGTTGGTCATACTTTAGCCTGGTCCACCGTGACGGCTAGGTGTTCACGCTTATCATTCCTTTGTTATATGTTATTGATAATTAGTTTGTTGTAAAATTAATTTATTTAATTTTCTCCGTTAATAGGTTTATTAATCCCCTAATTAATGCCTTCCTGCTTATTTCGTGGCATACTCTTAACGAAAAAACTGCTGTATGAAAAGTTCGACCTTTCTTCTCTTTTGCCATACTTCTCCCTTTCAAAAGGTATTTATCTGTCCAGCTAAGCCGATCTCCCGAAGATAAAGATCTCCACCATGAAGGCATTGTATACGATGCCTGCCGTGATCCTTTTGGTCATGGCAGGTGTGGGGAAAGACCCACCCTAACAGTCTTGTAAACTAAAACCTGCTATAGCAATCTTTAAAATCTACTAACAAAAAAGTCATGAAATCAAACTTGATAAAATGTCTGCTAATGCTACTGTTCATTCTTCCCCTGTGGGCAGTTGCGCAGCAAAGGATTATTAAGGGGAAAGTAACGGATGCCAAGGATGGCGGTCCGCTGGCGGGTGTGACCGTGTCGTCCGGCACAGGGGCTGCCCGGGTAAATGCCACCACCAATGACAAGGGTGAGTTCAGCATTGCCGTTGCGGCCGGCGTCAATGAGCTGACCTTTTCCTATGTGGGGTACAAGGACGTCGTGGAAAAAGTAAATGCCCGCGGCCTGGTGAATGTGGTGATGAATATTGGCGGGAAGGATATGGGGGAAGTGGTAGTAGTGGGATATGGTACACAGAAAAAAGTAACCTTGACCGGATCGGTGGTGCAGCTAAAGAACAGCGAGATCGTCGTCACGAAGAACGAGAACGTGATGAACATGCTGACCGGCAAGGTGCCTGGTCTGCGTATGGTGCAAAGGACGGCGGAGCCCGGAGCCTATGAGAACAGCTTCGACCTGAGAAGCTTTGGCGGCGCGCCGCTGGTGGTCATCGACGGGGTGCCCAGGGGCGGTATCGAGCGGATGGACCCCAATGAGATCGAGAGCATATCGGTGCTGAAGGACGCTTCTGCCGCGGTGTATGGGGTAAGGGGTTCCAATGGCGTCATCCTTGTGACGACGAAGAAGGGGGCCAACCGGAACGGAAAGTTCGACTTCAATTATTCCGTCAACCAGGGCTGGCAGCAGTTCCTTGGCATGCCGGAGGGTGTGGGTCCCGTGGATTATATGATGCTGACCAATGAAAAGGTAAAGCGGGATTTCTCCGGCAATTTCATCGCCAATGCTCCTCCCGCCTATACGTACGAGAATATCAAGCCCTGGATCGATGGGACCTATGCGGGCGCCGACTGGATCGGGTCATCTTTTAACAAGTTTGCGCCGCAGGTACAGCATAACCTGAACATACAGGGTGGCAGCGACAAGGTAAGCACCTTCTTTAGCCTGGGATATATGAAGCAGGGCGGTGTGCTTAAGTCGAACGACCTGGATTATGACCGATGGAATGTGCGGAGCAATGTGAATGTAAAGATCACGGACAGGCTGAAGGCGCAGGTGCTGGTGGGCGGCTACCTGGATACGAAGAACCAGCCTTACCAGGATCTTTGGACCATCTTCAAGTATGCATGGAGCCAGATACCCATCAACCAGATCTATGCGAACAACAATCACGACTACCTGAATGTGATGCCGGACAATGCCAACCCGGTGGCCATTACGGATGCGTCGAAAGTAGGTTTCAAAAAGGCGGTGGGCAAGAACCTGCAAAGCCAGCTGAGCCTGGAATACGACATTCCCGGCATCAAGGGGCTGAAGGCAAGGGGCATGTTCAACTATGGATATACGGTCAGCGATAACACGGCTTACCGGAAGATGTATAACCTCTATGCTTATGACCCCACCACGGATACGTATGCTCCGTCGCTGGTAAATGGCGTGAACGGAAAGGGGACGTTGAACCGGACCTATGGGTCGAACACCTCTACGCTGAGCCAGCTGTCCCTGAGCTATAACAATACTTTCTTCCATGACCATAATGTGGGAGCGCTGATCTTATATGAGCAAAGCGATTCCAAAGACGACAATATCTATGCCCAGCGCTATGTCGTGCTGCCGGTGGATTACCTTTTCGGTGGCGAGACGGGCGACCAGCAGGGGGGTACGAATGTCAATGGCGTCAATGAGATCGCCACCAGGGCCATTGTAGGTAGGGTCAACTACGACTATAAAGGAAGGTACCTGGCTGAGTTCAGCTTCCGCCGGGATGGTTCCAACAAGTTCAAGCCGGGTCCCAGCCAGTGGGGTTTCTTTCCCGCGGGGTCTGTAGGCTGGCGTATCAGCGAGGAGCCTTTCTTCAATCATATTGTTCCTGCCGATATGGTCAGCAACCTGAAGCTGCGGGCTTCTTATGGGGTATTGGGTAATGATGGCGATGTGGCTTTCCAATATGTAGCGGGTTATACCTATCCTTCGGTGGATCCGGCGGACAACAAGCCTTTGGGATATATGTTCAACGGTCAGTTCGTAAATGGCGCCCAGAGCCGTGGTCTTGTGAATGACAATCTGACCTGGTATACGGCCTATATGACCAACATCGGTCTGGACTTTACGGTGCTGAAAGGGAAGATCGATGGAACTTTTGAAGTGTTCCGTCGTGACAGGAGCGGGCTGCTGGCCAAGCGGCTGGGTGATCTGCCCGGAACAGCGGGTGTGACGTTGCCCTTTGAGAACCTGGATGGGGACCGGTCACAAGGATGGGAGCTGACGCTTACACACCGCAACCGGATCGGCGATCTGGGTATCACGGTGAGCGGCAACCTGTCCTATTCGCGTCTGATCAACCGGCATAAGACGGAGGGGACGCAGGGCAATGCCTATCTGCAATGGAAGAATGGCCAGTCCGACCGATACACCAATATCTGGTGGGGTGTGGACTATGGCGGACAGTTCACGAGCTATGACCAGATCTATAATTATGGTGTGAATACCGGAGGTGGTAATAATTCCGTCTTGCCAGGTGATTATTATATGCAGGACTGGAACCACGATGGGGTGATCAATGGGGACGACTATCATCCCATTGCTACCTATGATCTGCCGCTGATGAACTTTGGTTTTAATATCGGCCTTAGCTATAAAGGGTTTGATCTGAACGCGCTGTTTGCGGGCGCCACCGGGTTCTGGACGGAATATGCGGAGCAGCTGGGGCAGCCGCTGATGTACGGCAGGAGCGCGCTGGCTAAATTCCTGGACAGCTGGCATACGGTGAATCCGGATGACAATGTATATGACCCGAACACGCAATGGGTGCCTGGCAAGTATCCTTCCATGGGATATAACTATGACCAGATCAACAACAGCACCAAGGGTGTGCTGGATGCGACTTATGTGCGGCTGAAGACGCTGGAACTGGGCTATTCCATTCCGCGTTTCCTATTGACCAAGGCGGGTGTAAAGGGATGCCGGGTATATGTCAACAGCTACAATCTCTTCACCATTACCGGCCTGGAAGGCGTCGATCCGGAGCATCCCGGTCAGGTGCCTACCGGCGACTTCAATTTCGGCCTGGGTGGCTATAAATACCCGTTGAACAGAACCTTTAATGTGGGAGCCAATATTTCCTTCTAAACTTATGAACATGACACGTACGATCAAATTATTTGCAATCATCATAATGGGAGTGGCGGGCCTTTCTTCCTGTCAGAAGCTGGATATAAAGCCACCCAATGTACTGAGCGATGACCAGCTCTTTTCGAATGAGGCGGGTATCGAGACTTACCTGGCGCAGGTGTATCGCAAGCTGCCTATCGAGGATTTTACCTACCGGCCTGCGGGCAGGGGTTCGGATGGGGGATTCAATCTTCACCACGAGTGGGAGCATTTCTATCATGCGGGCGGGGCCTGCGGAGAGATGGTAGGTCCCTATGGCGGAATGGATATTGGCGGCGGTTTTGGCTACTGGCCTTATAGCGACATCCGGGATGTGAATTATTTTATGGAGACGCTGCCGAAATATGCGAAGAATTTTGCCGGCAATACGGTGAATGAGCTTCTCGGGGAGGCGCATTTCCTCCGGGCTTATTATTACTTCGCGCTGGCCAAGCGCTATGGCGGGGTACCTATCGTCAAAAATGTGCAGAACTATCCTGAGGAAAGCGTCGAGGATCTGCAGGTGCATCGCGACAAGGAAGAGGATCTCTGGAATTTTATCGGGGACGATCTGGATTCGGCCTGGAATACCATGCCCGAGACGAGCGTATCGGGGAGAGCCAATAAGTATGCGGCGGCGGCGCTGAAGTCCCGTGCGATGTTGTATGCGGGCAGCATTGCTAAATATGGTTCTTTGAACTATGTAGATGGAGACGCCCGTGCACAGGGATATGTAGGCATACCGGCGGACAAGGCTGCGGGCTTTTATCAAAAGGCTATCGATGCGGCCAAGCTGCTGGATGGCAAGTATTCCTTGTACAGGAAAACGGCTGATAAGGTGACTAATTACACAGACTTGTTTCTTGATGTACAGAGCCCTGAGAACATCCTTGTTAGGGATTTTTATGCCGGGGAGCCGGAGCGGATGCATTCATGGGACGCCACGATGTCACCCAACAGCGGGATGAACTATATGACGGGCGATGGTCTGTCGAGGTGCTATCCTACGCTGGAGACGGTAGAGCGGTATGGGGTGCTGGATGTGACGAACCCGGACGGGACGCCACGGAGATATGACAACCTGGCCGACTTGTGGCAGGGCTCTGCTATGGAGCCCCGGCTGCTGGCGACGATCTATTTCCCGGGTGAGACCTTGCGGGGTAAGTTGTTCGATATACGCAGGGGCATTTATCCCAGCTTCAGCGGGACTTCGGCGGATGAGGTGGCAAAAACAACGCGCAGCTTTGTTCCTTCGGGTGATCATACCACGACCTATCCGGGAGATCCTTCGATGACGATCATCGGGAATGCGGGGATGTATCCTTCTTCGGGCGGTGATGACAATACGCGCACGGGTTTCTATGTACGGAAGTATATCAACTATAAGGAAACGGATATCAAGAAGATCGGGCTCTTCTCGAGCACTACGCACTGGATCGAGTTCCGCTATGCCGAGGTGCTGCTGAACAGGGCGGAGGCTGATATCGAGACCGGACAGCTGGATGATGCGCTGGTGTGTCTGAATGATATCCGGGACAGGGCGGGCGCTTCCGCGCTGACGCTGGCGGATATGACGACGGATATGGTGCGGAATGAGCGGTGCAAGGAGCTGGCTTTTGAAAATCATTATTGGTGGGATATCCGGCGGTGGAGGATCGCGGATGTGCTATT
>DASZWE010000624.1:0-21472 GCA_035546735.1 Puia sp. | reverse complement strand
GCCGAAGGACAGACCGCAGCTGTCTTCGCAGGAGCTGCAATTGCTGACCTGGTGGGTCGACCAGGGGGCGGACTACCGAAAGTTGGTGAAGGATTTGCCGCAATCGGAAAAGATCAAGCCTGCGTTGCTGGCGTTGCAGCGAGGCGCTATTTCGGGGGGAGCGGCTGGGGCAACCGGTGGGGGGAGCGCTGACGCTATTAAGGAGATCGTGCCCGAGACGGCTGTTGATCCGGCGGATGAAAAGGCGATCATGGCGTTACGGGATAAGGGTGTAGTGGTAATGCCGGTGGCGCAGAACAGCAACTATCTGTCGGTGGATTTTTCCGGTGTGCCGGCGGGGGCGTTGATCGCTTTGTTGTTGCCGCTGAAGAAGCAATTGATCCAACTGGATTTGTCGGGTACGGGTGTGGGGGATCATGACATGGAGGTGATCCGGCAATGTACTGCCCTGCGTGTGGTCAATCTGCGGGACACAAGGATTACCAATAATGCGTTGTCTTCTCTTGCCGCCCTGCCTGAGCTACGGGTGCTGAACCTGGTGGGGACGAATATTACGGGACAGGGGCTGCTGGCTGTGCGGCCACCGGCGCATCTGCATGCTTTGTATCTCTACCATATCAGGGTGGATAGGAAGGACTGGGAAAAGCTGACGATGCTGTATAAAACTACCGTGCTGGATTCGGGTGGGTATGTTTTGCCGGTGTTGACTACGGATACGGCTATCGTGCGACCGAACGTAAAAAAATAGGCTTATATTTGAGGACTATGCTAAAACGATTTAGTACGTTCCTGATGGCTGGGTTGAGCTCGACCGTATTGGCTCAGCAGCCTGCGCATCGTGATGCCGCGGCCCACCGGACGGTGGTGACGACTCTTCATGAGAAGACCAGCTTCCAGATATCCGCTCCGTGGCGGGCGGAGTATGATGTTCGTTCCGACATTGCCATGGTCTATGGGGTGAGCAGTGATTTTGAAGAAAGGGTAAAAGGATACAGGGACAATGGCTACAATGTCCAGTTCATGACGGGGATCGCCTGGGGAGAATACAAGGATTATTTTTTGGGCAAGTATGATGGCAGGATGCATCTCGACGAAGGGCAGAAGCAGCGGAATGGGGATACCATCTGGCACGGACACTACGTTCCTTATATCGTGCCGACCGCTTCTTATCTGGGTTATATGAAATCCATTATCAAGCGGGTGATCGACGCAGGGATCACCACCATTTATCTCGAGGAGCCGGAGTTTTGGGCGCGGGCCGGCTATAGCGAAGCGTTCCAATCCGAATGGCAGCAATATTATGGCACTCCCTGGGTGGCCCAGCACGAATCCCCTGAAGCTACCTATCTTTCTTCGAAGCTGAAATACCATCTTTATTACCGTGCGCTGAACGAGGTATTCACCTTTGCGAAGCAATACGGAAAAGAAAAGGGGGTTAGCATACGCTGTTTTGTACCTACGCACAGCCTCATCAATTATTCCTCATGGCAGATAGTAAGCCCCGAAGCGAGCCTGGCCTCATTGCCGGTGGTGGATGGCTATATTGCACAGGTATGGACCGGCACCAGCCGTGAACCAACATTTTTCAACGGGGTGGAGAAAGAGCGGGTGTTCGAAAACGCCTTTCTGGAATATGGCTGTATGAAATCCATGACGGCGCCTACCCACCGGAAGATGTATTTTCTCACTGATCCCATCGAAGACGCGCGTCGTACCTGGGACTATTACAAGCGCAATTACCAGGCGACCTTTACTGCCGAGCTTATGTATCCCGGCGTGGACAATTTCGAGGTCATGCCCTGGCCTAACCGGATATACCTGGGTAAGTTCAAGGTAGAGGGCTTTGACAAGCCGCAGCCTATTGCGCCTGCCTATGCTACGCAGATGCAGGTGATGGTGAACAGCCTCAACGACCTGCCCGTGTCCACGAATACCGTAAAGGGCAGCAAGGGGGTAGGCGTGCTGTTGTCCAACTCCATGATGTTCCAGCGCTTCCCCACGCATAAGGATTACAGTGATCCCCGTCTGTCCAACTTTTATGGGATGGCCATGCCTTTGTTAAAGAGAGGTGTACCTGTGGAGACGGTTCATATGGAGAATCTCGCGTTCCCAGAGACCTTGAAGGATATCAAAGTGCTGATCATGAGCTATGCCAATATGAAGCCGCCTACGGCGGAAGTGCATAGGCAGCTTGGTGAGTGGGTGAGGAAGGGAGGGATACTTCTATACTATGGCAGGGACGACGATCCCTTTCAACAGGTGAAGGAATGGTGGAATACGGGCGGAAATGATTTTAGTACCCCTTCCCAACATTTGTTCAAGCTGTTGGGAATTCACTCGGAAGCCGGATCTTATGCTGTTGGGAAAGGCAGGGTTTATATTGTGCGGGAGGATCCGAAGGAGATTATTATGACCGCGGGGCAGGATAGTGGATTTGTGCAGATGGTGCAACAGGCTTACCAGCAGGCGGGTCGGAGTCCGTTGGAATTCAAAAACTATCTCTATTTGGAGAGAGGTCCTTATACCCTTGCGGCTGTTATGGATGAGAGTGTCAGTGCCGCGCCGCTGACCATCAAAGGACCCGTCATCGACCTGTTCGACCCCAACCTGCCCGTCCTGTCCGGGAAGATCGTGCAGCCGGGCGAGCAGACCTATTTATATGCGTTGGACCGTGTGAGCGACAAACGACAGGCCCGCGTGCTTTGCGCCGCATCGAGGACCTATGCCGAGAAGCGTAGTCCGGGAAGCTATTCTTTTGTTGCGCGGAGTCCCCTGGGAACGCAGAATGTCATGCGCATACTGCTGCCGTCGCGGCCAACGATGATCGAAGTGGGTGGCGTAAAGCTCGATATGGCCGACAGGACCACCCACGAATGGGATGCCGTATCACATACCTGTCTGCTACGATTTGTGAACGACAATAAAGGCGTGTCCGTGGCAATCCGCTATTGACCCCGGGGACCGGCTGGTGCTCCTCTCCATGCGAGCAATTGCTCCAGTCTGCGGATGCGGTGATAGATCACCGGCGTGTGGCCATACAGAAGGATGAGCCAGGCATTCACCTGCTGTTCGCGGGCTTTTGCCAGCTTTATCAGGGCGTCCCGCAGTCCGTGACCATAGCCCAGGCGATGGGCAAATTCATCCTGGCGATATTCGCGTTGCCGTAGCAGCAGCAGGTGCAGCCAGCTGAACAGCACATGGAAGATCACGGAGGAAACCAGGAACATCCATGCCGCGCCGATGGTGAATATCAGCGTGCTGCTGAAAAGGCCGACGATGAAATAGATCACCGGCAATAAGATCAGCAGCGTCACGAGGCGCCGGATGCGGGAAAGCAACAGTGGAAGCCGGTCGGCAGTGGCAAACGCCCAGGAGACCATCGTATCCCTGCTGATCAGGTGTCCCAGCTCATGCGCCATCACCCCCTTCAGCTCTTCATCCGTCAACTCTTTTAGCAGGGATGCCGATATGGCAATGGTGGCATAGCCAAAGGAAATGATCTTTTCTTCTTTTTCTTCCACGATGCGCAAACAGAATTTTTTTTCACAGGAGGCGCTTTGCAACACTTCCATCAGACAGCCTTGCAGTCTGGCTTCTTCTTCCATGATGGGCGGGCGCAATCGTCCGTGAAAGAACAGATGAACAGGGGAAAGGTAATAGACCGACAGCCAGCAGATGAGCGCCCACGCCGTCAAGGCTATTGCCAGGGTCCACCAGGAAATAAATACGCCGGAAATGGCAAGCATCAGCAGGAAAGAGAAACCGATGAGGAGTACATACAGGGCAACTACCCCGATGCGGAGGATCTTTGACATAGCAATAAAGTTTAAATGATTGGCCGATGGGCCGTAAAAAAAATGACCTTGCAAGTAAGGTCATCCTTTCATCATAAAAAAACGAAGTTCTTTAGTAACCGAGTCCCAGTCTTCGGGAGATGTCGGAGTTGAATTTGCCGGCGGGATCGTATTTCTGTTTGATGGCCAGCCAATCCTTGTATTGCGGATACATGAGCTTGAACATCTTTTCATCCAGCATGGCGTCCTTGCCTAAATAGAGTCGTCCTCCTGCCGCCAGCACCTTGGCGTCCAGCTTGGGTGTGAAGGTATGGAGCTGTTTGGTCACCGGGAAATCGATGGCCAGGGTATAGCCTGAAAAGGGAAAGGAGAGGATGCCTTGTCCCTCGCCCATTCTTTTAAATACGTTCAGGAAGGGTGTACATCCGCTGGATGCTATCATCTCCAGGATCTCTACCAGGTGCTGCCGGCCGTTGGCTTCGGGGATGACGAACTGGTATTGTATAAATCCTCTTTTGCCATAGCCCCTGTTCCAGTTGTTGATGGCATCCAGCGGGAAGAAGAATTTTTCGTAATGCACGAACTGTTTGGGAGAGTTCTGTACAAAGGCGATGACCCTGTTCAATATCCTGACCGTGAGATTGTTCAGGGTGAAGGAGGGGAGATAGACGGGGACGGAGAGCTTGCCTTTGGAATGCAGCTTCAGCGGATGGCTTTTCAGCTTTTCCGGCAGCTCGTTGAGTTTAGCGGAATTGCCAAAGGAGATGACGCCGCTGCCCAATTTATTTCCTTTTGCCAGCGCATCGATCCAGGCTACGGAGTAGTTGAACTCATGGTCCAGCTGGTTCAGGGTTTCCAGCATATGATCCAGGTTGCGGACCTTGACGCTTTTTTGTTTGAAGTACATGGTCTCTACTTTCCGCAGCCTGATACGGGCCGTGAGGATGACCCCCAGTAAACCCAGGCCGCCGAAGTTGGCCCAGAAGAGATCGGAGTTTTCGTCCCGGGAGGCTGTCAATATGCTGCCATCCGCCAGGAGTATGGTAAAGGATAATACGCAGTTGACAAAAGAGCCATCGATGTGATGCGCCTTGCCGTGAATATCGTTGGCAATGGCTCCGCCCACCGTGACGAATTTTGTACCGGGGCAGATCATGGGGAGCCATCCTTTGGGACCAAAGGATGAAATGATCTCTTCGAGGCTGACCCCTGCCTGGCATTCGAGAATACCCTGCTGTTCGTCAAATGCGAGGAAATTATTATAAGCTGTGCAGTTAATGACGTAACGTTCCTTATTCAGCGCCTGGTCGCCGTAGCTTCTGCCCAATCCCCGGGCTATCAGTCCGTCTTTGGGTAAATAATGTTTAAAATCAGCGACATATCGAGGGGACAAAACATATGATTCAGACACCGGGTAGTTGCCCCATCCGGACAACGGCTCTTTTTTAACTGGCATTCGGGAGATTTGTGGGCAAATTTACGGAATTATATCGGGCCGGCTGGCGGGGGGTGCTGAACACTAATTTAATTAATATCCGGCCGGATGTGCAGCCTAATGAGTATATTCCAGATATGAATAAAATTATACTATTCCTGCTTGTTGGATTTATCCAATATGATGTAGCTAACGCCCAGGCGCCCGCGGAGCAGTATCCTATCGACAGCGCTTCGGTAGAACATCCCGGCGTCCCCAAGGGTGAAGTGCTGAAGTTCGTCTTCGACCAATCCAAAATATATCCCGGCACCTGGCGTGAGTATTGGGTATATGTTCCTGCGCAGTACCGGCCTGATCAACCTGCCTGTGTGTATGTCAACCAGGATGGTATTCAATGGAAGGCTCCTACGGTATTGGACAACCTCATTTATAAGAAGGAGATACCTGTCACCATCGGCGTGTTTGTCACACCGGGGCGGGTGAAGGCTGTGGCGGGTGCGTTGGATCGATTCAACCGCAGCTATGAGTATGATGGACTGGGGGACGCGTATGCACGATTCCTGCTGGACGAGCTGCTGCCCGAGGTGGAAAAGCAAAAGACGACGGATGGGCGTGCGATCCGTCTGTCTGTCCGTGGCAATGACCGCGCCATCGGAGGTTCCAGCAGCGGCGCCATTGCTGCTTTTACCGTCGCGTGGGAGCGGCCCGATGCGTTCTCACGGGTATGGAGCGCCATTGGTACTTATGTCAGTCTCCGTGGCGGGGACCGCTATCCCGGGTTGATCCGCAAATATGAGCCCAAGCCGTTGCGTATCTTTCTACAGGATGGTTCCAATGACCTGAATATTTATGGCGGCGACTGGTGGAAGGCCAATGAGACGATGGAGCGAGCGCTTGTTTTTTCCGGCTATGAGGTGAAGCATGTATGGGGTGAGGGCGGTCACAGCGGTGCACAGGGCGGCTCTCTTTTCCCCGATGTTATGCGCTGGCTGTGGAAGGACTGGCCCAATCCTGTTGTAGCGGGCAGCTCGAAGAACCAAATGCTGGCGGATATATTGATCCCCGGCGAAGGCTGGGAACTGGTGGGACAGGGATATTCCTTTACGGAAGGAACAGCCGCCAATGCAGCGGGCGAAGTATTTTTCCAGGATATCCCGAATGGGAAGACGTACCGGGTAGGGGCTGATGGCAAGCCTATTCCCCTGGCGATAGACTCGAAGAAAGCCAGCGGCACCAGCTTTGGCGCGGATGGGAAACGCTATACCTGTACGGGCAGTCATGAGATATTATCGTATAGTCCTGCGGGAGAGGTATCGCTTGTAGCGGATAATATTGCAGGTAATGATTTGGTGGTTGCGCACAACGGCAACATCTATGTCACATGCCCTGATGGATCTGGATCCGAGAAGCCCGGTAAGATCATCCTTGTGACGCCCAAGGGAGAGAAGAAGGTGGTGGATGAAGGAATAAAATTTCCCAATGGGGTGGCGCTTACGCCGGACCAGAGTCAGCTGTATGTCACCGAGAGCGCGTCCCACTGGATATGGATCTATACTATTATGCCGGATGGCGGGCTGGCGAACAAACAGCGGTATGGCTGGCTGCATGTGCCCGATACGCAGGAGAATGCGTGGCCGGATGGGTTGCGGTGTGATACGGCCGGCAGGGTGTATACGACTTCCCGGTTGGGGATACAGGTGTTGGATCAGGCCGGCAGAGTAAACGCCATTTTACCCGTGCCAACCGGGCAGGCGTCCAATGTCTGTTTTGGAGGGGCGGCTTTTAATGTCCTTTATGTCACCTGTGGGGATAAAGTATACCGCCGTAAATTAAGGACAAAGGGCGTGAATAGTTTTGAAAAGCCTTATAAGCCTGTGACGCCGAGATTGTGATCAATAGTCATCTACATCTGCAGGCTTGTATTTTTTTGTTTTTTTCCGGGCAATCATGAGGAAGAGGGCCACCGAAGCGGGTGTCCAGGTGACGTATTCCAGCTTGCCGCCTAAAATAAGGTCGGCGATCACCAGCACGATCAGCGAGGAGGCCAGCGCCAGCGTGGTATAGAGCGCGCGCATGTAAAAGTATTTCTTTTCCGCGGCGAAACCTTCCACGGAGAGGGCGGTCTTTTCTTTTACGATGTAGCGGCATAAGGCAAAATGGGCGGCGCTGACGGCGGTGAGGTTGATGAAATAGAGATAGAGGGGCAATAGGAACCCTTCTTGTACGTGACCTGCGATGCCCGCGGCGGTGAAGGGAAAGGTGACGATGAAAAAAAGGAAGAAGAGATTGCGTTTGATCAGACCCTGGTTGTATTTTTTTAGCATGCGGAACAGCTGCAGGTGGAGGGACCAGAATCTTCCGATGAAGAAGAAGCTGATAACCAGGGCTGCGAAGCTGAGGAACATCGGCTGGATATGTTTCCACGGGCTCCCGGCGTGTTCGCCGCCTTCCGGCCATTTGATATCGATGATCAATAGTGTGATGGCGATGGCGAATACCGCATCGCTGAAGAGGGCCACTCTTTCCAGCTCGAACTCTCTTTCGATGGCGGTGGATGGGTGTTTGTGGGACATAGCAGTTTTTTCAGGTGCTTGGCTTACCTTTAGCTCCTGCAAGATAAAAAAACCATGATGTATAAAAAAGGCCTGATTATCGGTGCTGTTCTTGTTTTTTCTTTTTTTTCGTTGTTGGCGCAGGAACTTAATTCCGGATGGGTGTGTATGAATGTTGGCAAAGTGAAGGTTTCGGGGGAGCAGCTGTCGCAGCCTTCTTATGCTTTAAAGAACTGGATGCCCGCTACGGTGCCGGGTACGGTGCTTACGACGCTGATCAACAACAAGCTCATGCCGGACCCTTTTTACGGGATGAACAATGAGCGGATACCAGATATATATAATGTGGGGCGGGAGTATTACACCTATTGGTTTGTAAAGGATTTCCCCGAGCGTGTTCCACAGGGTGATGACCGGGTATGGCTGGACCTGCGGGGGGTGAATTACAGCTATGATGTGTACCTCAACGGACATAAACTGAATGATAAGCCGCATAAGGGAATGTTCCTGCGGCAAAGCTATGATATTACCCGACTGATGGCGAAGGAGGTGAACAGGATGAATCGAGTGGCTATCATCGTCTATCCGCCTGATCCCGTGGGCAATCCCAATGGAGGGCAGGGAGGAGATGGGGAGATCGCGCGGAGTGTGTCGCATCAGTATGTGGCGGGGTGGGATTGGATACAGCCGATACGGGATCGGAATACAGGCATCTGGGATAAGGTGAGTATTTACCGGACGGGGAGTGTGCGGATAAGAAATCCGCATGTGGTGACCCTGGTGCCGGGCGTGAGGGTGCCGGATGCGAAAGATCAGGCGCCGGCTGTGTTGCGGGTGAGCGCGGAGCTGGAGAATGTGGATAGTGAGGCGTCCAAGGGCGTGTTGGAATATGAGCTGGATGGGAAGCGGGTGCACATGAATGTGACACTGGCTCCGCATGAGACAAAAGAAGTGCGGCTGCCGGACCTTCAGCTGGAGCATCCGCGGTTGTGGTGGCCGAATGGATATGGGGCGCAGGAACTGTATCGTATAGGATTGGCCTATGGTGAGGAATCCAAGAGGATCGTTCAGGAGGGATCAAAAATATTGTATGAGCGGTCCGACTCGGTGGACCTCGACTTTGGCGTACGGGAGATCACTACTACCTGGAATACGACGACGCGTAGCCGGCAGTGTTGGGTGAATGGGCAGCCCATCTTTATCAAGGGGGGCAACTGGATCGTATCGGACGAGCTGCTGCGATTCAGTCCTGAGCGGTATGATGCGGAGGTAAGATTTCATAGGGATATGAACTTAAATCTTATCAGGGTATGGGGTGGAGCTTTGACGGAGCGACCGGAGTTCTACCACTGCTGTGATAAATATGGGATACTTGTCTTCCAGGACTTCTGGAATTCCGGGGATTGTAATGGGAGGTGGACAGACCCGAAGAAAAAGGAAGATCAATGGACGAGGAGGCAGTATCCGGATGACCATGGGCTGTTCCTGGCATCTGTCGTCGACCAGGTGAAGATGATCCGCAACCATCCTTCCCTTGCATTTTGGTGCGGGGGCAATGAGATCACGCCGCCGGGTGATATTTTACAGGCTATGAAGGATTCTATTATGCCGGCGTTGGATGGGACGCGTTATTTTTTCGACTTTAGCAATTCCGACAGCATGTCCTATAATTTCCTGGGCGGGAATGGGGATGGTCCTTATGGCGTGCAGCCTTTACGAACGTTCTGGGCGGAGAGGACCTTTCCTTTCAATAGTGAAGTGGGGTCGGTGGGCATGGGGGATATGGAATCGCTGGAACGTTTTCTGCCCGAGGCCGATCGGGTGATACCCACGATGGGGAGACGGCAAATAGACTCGGTATGGAACTATCATAAGTACATCGGGTATGATTCCACGATATATGCGTATGGGCTGGTGAAGGACCTGAAGGATTTTGCTTTCAAGGCGCAGCTGGTGAATTATGATCAGTACAGGGCGTTGATGGAAGGGTTCAGCTCGCATATGTGGGACTGGTATACGGGCGTCATCATCTGGAAGACGCAGAATCCATGGACGGCCTTGCGGGGGCAGATGTACGATTACTACCTGGATGTGAATGCCTGTCTGTATGGGCTGCATTCCGGCAGCGAGCCGCTGCATGTGATGTTCGACCCGGTGGAGAATATGGTGATGATCGTGAATAACACGTTGCGTTATCACCGGGATATGATGCTGGAAGTAAAGGCGTATGATATGGAAGGGAGGGAGCGAAGGATCACGGATGTATATGAGGAGATCGGGCCGTCTACTGTGCGGAAGTATCTGCCGATGGGCAGGGGGATAGAAAGAATGCGGCGGGAGAAGGGCGTCTTCCTTTCGTTGCGGTTGCTGGATGAGCATAAGCAGATCCTCAGCGATAATTTTTACTGGCTACCGGATTCGACGGAGCGCTATTCGGGGTTGCAGGAGATGAAGAAGGCGGGGTTGAAAGTGGAAGCACGTCCTGGAGGTGTGGGGAAGGTAATCGTTACGCTTAGCAATCCGGCCGGCGGGCCTGTGGCGTTTTTTAACCGGCTGTCGTTGGTGGATCCGGTGACAAAGAAAAGGATATTGCCTGTCTTTTATAGTGATAACTATGTGTCGGTGCTGCCGGGAGAAAGTAAGATCCTTACCATGGAGTATCGACCGGTGGCCGGGCAGGCGGCGCCGTTGGTGTCGGTGGAGGGATGGAATGTGGAGCTTTATTTTTCAAAGATCCTGGCAAAGTGATTTTCCAGGTGGCTGCGCATACCCGTCCTGAATTCATCGGGCGTGCCATGTTCCAGCATTTCCACCAGGTTCTTGTGGCTGACAAAGGTCTTTAGCATCGGCTGTTTTTTTAACAGACCGCTGTTGTGTACATAGTCGAACACCGGGAGCAGCATCTTCTGAAACTTCTTCATCGTCTCATTCCCCGTGACCTCATAGAGCTTGCCGTGAAAAGCTATCTCGTGCTCGATGTTGAAAAGATGATATTGGGTAGCAGGGGGCTCGTTGGCTACGATGTCATATAGCTGTGCGATATCTTCCTTTGTAATGCGGTGATATAAGAGGTCAGCCATCCCAATCTCCAGCACGAGGCGTATCTCGAATATTTCTTTTAGGGTGCCCTGATCGAGGATATGGGGGTTCATGCTTTTGCTCATGATGCCGAACAGGTCCGGACTGGTGATGACCGCTCCTTTTTTCTTTTTCGACTCGATCAGTCCCATCATCCGGAGCCGCAGCAGGGCCTCGCGAACGACCGTTCTGCTGACTCCCAGGGATTCCGCCAGCTCCACTTCCTTGGGAATGCTGTCCCCGATCTTCAATTTCTGCTGCTGGAGCAATTCCACCAGGTTGGCCTCTACCTTGTCCACTAAAGAGCTGGTATCCAGTTCCTTCAGGTTATCTTTTATCAAGGATAATGTCATATTATGTTATACTTAATGGTAAAAGTAATAAAAATCTTTGGAAAATTATTTGGTTAAGTCAGACATAATACATTAACTTTATTAAGTTATACATAATACACCAAAACAACTTTTTTATGAAATTTGGTTATCTGAAAATGTGGCTCCTTCTCGTCTTGCTGGTGAGCGCCGCACCGGCCTGGGCACAGGTAAAAAAAGTCGCTGGCAAGGTGACGGCGGACGAGGACGGCAAACCGCTGGCAGGCGTCAATGTCACGGTAAAAAATAAAAATCTTGGCACTCAAACTAATGGCGACGGGGAGTTTGTCATCCAGGCGGCGCCCGGCGATGTGCTGGTGGTCAGCTATACGGGATATGGCAGCCAGGAGATCAAGGTCAGCGGAGGTCAGGGAGGGTCGGGCAGTGCACCTAATCTTATGATCTCTTTGAAGGCAGACGCCGGTAAACTTGGTGAGGTGGTCGTTGTCGGCTATGGCACGCAGATCCGAAAGAATCTTACCAGCGCCGTGGCGAAGCTGGACAAGGATGTGCTGGCCAACAGTCCCCGCGCCAATGTGGGGACGGCTTTGCAGGGGACGGTTTCCGGATTGCAGGTGGTGAACGCCACGGGGCAGCCCGGCGCCAATCCCGTGATACTTTTGAGAGGCGGCGCATCTATCAATAATCCCGGCGCGCCGCTGACGGTGGTGGATGGTACGATCCGCGCGTACAATGACATTCCAGCGGAAGACATCGAATCCATCGAGCTGTTGAAAGACGCCGCCGCCACTGCCATCTATGGCGCACGGGCAAATAACGGCGTTATACTTATTAGTACGAAGCATGGAAGATCGGGGAAAGCGCAGATATCTTACAAATACACTGCCGGCTATAACAAGGCGCGGGAAGGGTATCATTTTTTGAATGCCAAGGACTTTATCTATTACAACCGGCTGGGGAACTTCAACTCCGGCAGGACGTTGGCACAGGTGAACTCGTCGCGCGGATATGGGCTGCTGAGCAGCGCCGCCGATCTGGCCACCTTCGATATCCGGCAATATGGGCCTACCACTGCCGGGCTTATGGGTCAGGGGTGGGATACCGTCGGCGATCCTTATGGCGGGACCATCATCTTTAAGGACCATGGCGGCGAGGTGCAAAACCTTGTATTCCGCAATACGCATACGCAGGATCATTATCTGAATGTCACGGGTGGCAATGACAAGGGGACGTATTTCTCCAGCTTTGATTATTATAAGGAGGATGGCGTCATCGTGGGTTCGGGATACAAACGATTTTCGGGAGATCTGAATGGCAGCTATAAGGTGCGACCCAATGTGGAGATCAGTTCCGGGGTCAGCCTGTCGACCTCTTCCCAACTGGGTGTGAATGGCAGCGAGGTCAACAGCATGTACCGCAACCTGGCCTTGTGGCCTACTTTCAATCCGTGGCTGGATTCCGCGAAGACGCTTCCGAATCCGGGGAATGGGATCAATGACGGTAACCCGCTGTACTGGCTGGGCAAGCAAAAGCGCAGTGACGAAGTGAACCGTATCACCGTGAATGCCGCCGTGAAATGGGATATTCTGCCGGGATTGTTTATCAAGGCCACCGGTTCGGGCTATCTCTTCGAGCAATTGGACCAGTCCTTTACAAAAGCCACGCAGACCTATGCGAATGTATTTGCCAATCCGCCCAGCTTTTCCAGTGTCAGCCGGCCTTCGGTGAGCACCTGGCAACGGTCCTGGCAGCAGCAGTACAATGTGCTGGTGAATTACAGTCACAGTTTTGGCAATCACAACCTCAGCGCCATGGTGGGCTCGGAGTACTATGATACAAAGTCCTACGCGATGCAGGTGTCGGGCACGCTGGCGCCTACGGATGATATACCTACCGCCAATGCTTCTACGACTTTTGCGGCGGGCAGCAATTACAGCACTACTTCCGAATATCGGATCTCGTCTGCCTTTGGCAGGCTGAACTATGACTATGATCAGAAATATCTGCTGAGCCTTGTCTTCCGGAGTGACGGCGTATCCAGCCTGGCATCCGAACACCGGTGGGGCTTTTTCCCGGGGATGTCGGCCGGATGGAATGTGCAAAGGGAAAAGTTCTTTACCGATGCGGGGCTGGACCGTGTGGTGTCCACGCTGAAGCCACGGGTGAGCTATGGCGTCAATGGGAACGTAGCGGGTCTGGGCAATTATGAAGTACAGGGCACTTATGCATTGCAGGGTCTTTACAACGGTGTGGCCGGCTTCCTGAATACCGGTACCATCAATGGTAATCTGCGGTGGGAGAAGAGCAAGACGCTGGACATCGGCGCCGATATCGGATTGCTGCATGACAGGATCAGCCTTATGTTCGACTACTATAAGCGTAATACCAGCGACCTGCTGACCAACCTGGCGGTACCGGACTACACAGGGTTTGGCTCCGTGCGTACCAACCTGGGTACTTTCCAGAACAAGGGCTATGAGCTTACCGTCAATGCCAATATCCTGCATTCACCAAGGGGCCTGAAATGGGATATAGGCTTCAATGCCTCTTTTGTAAAGAACAAGATCCTGAAACTGCCTTATAACGGTCAGGCGAACAATCGTCAGGGCGGCTTGCAGGTATATGATCCTGCGTCGAAACAAGTGGTCTGGGTGGGCGGTCTGCAGGAAGGGCAGGCGCTAGGTAATATCTATGCGTATAAGCAGGTGTCTATATTCAAGGACGATGCGGATATAGCCAAGGTGGCGGGCAATCGTATCGATGTGGTGGCGGGTATCAGCGGTCCCAATGCCACGTATGGTTCCGGGAAGATCACACCTGGTGACGTGAACTGGCAGGATGTGGATGGGAATGATACGATAGATTCAAGGGATCAGGTTTATATCGGAAATATATACCCGAAATGGACGGGAGGTTTCTCTACTACCTTATCGTATCATGGAGTGAGCCTTTACAGCAGGTTCGAGTTTGCTACCGGGCATACGATCTACAACGATTATGTAGCCAGGATCTTAGGGAACTACCAGGGGACATTCAACTATATCGATTGGCAGAAAAAGTCCTGGTCGCCTAGCAATACTGTTACCGACATACCGAAGGTATACTATGCCGATCAGGTATCTGCGCCAAACGGGAAGAAGAACTATACGCGAAGCAATAATGCGAATGCCGTGCTGAACAGCAACAATAGCCGATTCTACGAAAAGGGCAATTATCTGGCTTGCCGGGAGATCACGCTGTCTTATGATATACCTGCTTCGTGGCTTCATGCTACCCGGGTGCTGACGCGTCCGGCCCGGGTCTATGTCAGTGCGAATAACCTATTTTATATTACGAAGTTCAGCGGACCTTCGCCGGAGCCGCCTGTAACGCCTGGCGGGAGCACCATCAATGGGATCTATCAGGGAACGTATCCCACGCCGCGGAGCTTTGTATTGGGTGTACAGGTATCATTATAAGAACTTACAAATTCAGCAATATGAAATATTTTAAATTATATGGTTTTTTATCGGCGCTCTGCCTGCTTGGGGCGTGTACCAAACAGCTCGATCTTGAGCCGGTGAGCAGCATCAGCGACGCCAGCTACTGGAAGACGGCCGACCAGTTCGACGCGTTTGTCGCCGGGATTCATACGGCCTTCCGAAACAATACTACGGCTTTTGAGTATTTGGGTGAATTGCGTTCCGATGTTTTTGGGACGGACCCTGGTTCCAGTTCCGCCTTTACAGGGGAGGCAACGCAGGGTGTGGAGCATATGTGGCTTAATACGCTGGACCTGGATAATCCCGGGGTGGGCGATTTTGGAGGGTTTTATTTCAATATCAACCAGATCAATCTGCTGCTGAGCAAGCTGGCTATTACTACGGTGGTCACGGATGCGAATAAAAAATATTATACCGGAATTGCTTATGGGATGCGTGCATTCTATTATTTTCAATTGTACCGGAGCTGGGGCAAGGCCATTATCAAGACGGACCCTACTACGTCCTTTGATATTTCCAACCTGGCAAAGGCCGCTTCTCCGGAGGATTCCGTTATGATGCTGATCAAGAGCGATATCGATCAGTCGCTGGCCAGCTATGGCCGTGATTATTCTTTCCGCGCTGTGCGGTCGTACTGGTCAAAGGCCGCCACGCTGATGCTGCAGGCGGAGGTATATCTATGGACCAGCTATAGAGGGGGAGGAACGGCGGATGCTACCGTAGCGCTGAATGCCCTGCAAGATATCCGGACCAATATTCCTACGCTGACGCTGCTGCCCGGCTATGCGAGCGTATTTGCTTCGACCAACCGAGGCAATAACGAGATCATATTCTCCATCCACAATCAGCTGAACGAGGCGTCGCTGCCTTTTGCGGGGACGTTTTTGCCACAGACGGGACTGATCGCCAATTATTATGATTCTGTGGGTGCGCGAAAGTTCAATGTTACTACGGACAACTGGGGCGGGTTGTTGCGGGCGCCTGTGAAGATCGCTACCTATCGGCAGTTCGATGATAAGGACAGCCGAAAATGGAACAGCATCCAGGGGGCGTATAATTTTTCGGGTGGGGTATATACTATTGCCGGAGCTTTTGCGGACAAGTACCAGGGCGAGCAGAATGCGGGCAGCCGGGTATATAGCAATGATTATCCTATCTATCGTTATGCCGACCTGTTGTTGTTGTTAGCCGAGGCCAAGGTAGCGCTGGGGCAGGATCCTTCTGTCGAGATCAATCTTGTCAGGGCGCGTGCTTATGGCGCCAGCTATGATGCGGCTGTGCAGGGTTATCCCCACCAGGCGGTGGATGCGGATGTACGGGAAGCTATTTTGCGGGAGCGGTTGCTGGAGTTTGTGTTCGAGGGAAAAAGATGGTATGATCTTCGGCGGATGGGGGATACTTATGTGTATGAGTATACGAATATTACTGCGGCCAGCGCTTACAAGCTGCTGTGGCCCATCGACCGGAATACGTTAACCAATAACAGGCTGCTGGTACAGACACCCGGCTACCTTCAATATTAAGCTCTATGGAACATTTACAAGGACTTATTGCCGCCCCTTTTACCCCGATGTACCCGGACGGCTCGCTTCATCTGAATTTGATACCAAGCTATTACCAGTTGTTGAAGGCGAATGGAGTTAACGGCGCCTTTGTTTGCGGAAGTACCGGCGAGGGGGTTTCCATGACGGCCAAAGAAAAGATGGCTGTTGCCGAAGCGTGGGCGGATGCTACCCGGGGGGATGCCGATTTTCGCGTGATGACGCTGGTGGGGGGGACCTGTCTTACGGAGTGTATGGAACTGGCTCGTCACGCGGAGCGTGTTGGTCTTTATGGCGTCAGCTTTACCGCGCCTTTTTATTTCAAGCCTGCGGATGTGGACATGCTGGCGCAGGCGTGTGTGGCTGTCGCGGAGGTTGTGCCGGATATGCCTTTTTATTATTATCATATACCTGTGCTCACGGGTGTTGACTTTCCCATGATCGGGCTGTTGAAGAAGATAGATGGAAAGTTGCCTAACTTTAGCGGTATCAAGTATACGCATGAGGATTTTATGGATTTCCTTTCCTGTCTCCATTTCAAAGGCGGGAAATACGATATGCTCTGGGGGCGTGACGAGAATATGCTGCCTGCCTTATCCCTTGGCGCGAAAGCAGCCGTCGGCAGCACTTTCAACTATGCGGCGCCGTTGTATCATCGACTGATCGAAGCTTTTCATAAGGGCGACCTGGAGGGAGCGCAGCGATTGCAGCAGCAGTCCATCGATATGATCTTCTTGTTGGGCAAGTACGGCGGTATTGCCACGGGGAAGGATTATATGCGGCGTATCGGTCTGGATTGCGGGCAGTTCCGGCTGCCGGTGAAAAATATGAGCGAAGTGCAATGGGAAGCTTTTCAGCGGGATGTCGATGCGCTGGGTTTTGATTCTTTCCGGAGCCGAATCCATGAGACAGTACAATAAGTTCCTATAATGAACCGAGCTATGTCCTTACTTCTGCTATCCGGATTGTTGTCTGCTGTATCGCTGTATGCGCAGCAGGGGAGGATCGTATGGTCCGAGCCCATCCGGCTGCCGATGGGTCTGGCAGGTGCTTTGGCGGGTGTGGATCATGGGATGCTGTTTGTCGGAGGCGGCTGCAATTTCCCGGACAGCATGCCCTGGGCGGGTGGGAAAAAGAAATATTACAACGAGGTGTATGTGGTGGATCTGTCTACGCGAGCGATGATTGTGGTGGATACTTTATCTGAACCGGTGGCTTATGGCGCCCCTGTGACGACGCCGCAGGGCGTGGTATATATTGGCGGGGAGAATGAAAGTGGTCCAACGGCTGCCGTCTTGTGTCTTTCGTGGGACTCTGTGGCGCGGCAGGTAGGTGTGCGGCGATTGCCTGATCTTCCCGTGGCGCTGACGAATGCTGCTGCGGCGCTGGTGGGCGAGATGATCTATGTGGCGGGTGGTGAGACGGCTGCTGGTGAGTCGGACAGACTTTATGCGTTGGACCTGCGAGGCTCCGCCTGGCGGCTGGTGGGCGCGTTGCCCAAGCCGTTGTCGCATGCCGTGCTGATCGCTGCGGGGCATCGGCTGTATCTTGCGGGTGGACGTCGACGAAATCCCGGTGGCGTCAGCGATCTTTCCGATGCGGTGTACTGTTACGATACTGTCGTGCGCCGGTGGAGCGTTTGCCGGAGCCTGCCTTATGCCTTATCGGCCGGTACGGGTGTTTTATATGACGAGCACAGCTTGTTGTTGTTGGGTGGTGACAGGGGCGAGGTGTTTCACGAGGTGGAAAAGCTGATCGCCGCGGCTGACAGGAGTTCGAGTGCGGCGGAGTGGAAGGAGCTGTTGTTGCAAAAGGCGCGTGTGCAATCTTCCCATCCCGGCTTCAGCCGGCAAGTATTGCGGTATGATATGCATAAGAATGAGTGGAGTGATTTTGATACGCTGCCTTTTCCTTCGCCGGCGACTACGACGGCTGTCCGGTGGGGCAATTATATCGTGATCCCCGGGGGAGAGATCAGGGCCGGGGTGCGCACATCACAAATATTGATAGGAGTTATCAGCCGATGAAGAAAGACAAAATATATCCCTGGGTGGTGGTAGGCCTGCTTTGGGTGGTGGGTCTTCTGAACTATCTGGACAGGCAAATGCTGTCCACGCTGCGTCCTGCCATGCAAAAGGATATAGGGGAGCTGGCTTCCGCCACCAATTTCGGCTATCTGATGGGGATATTCCTTTGGATCTATGGCCTTATGAGTCCTGTTGCGGGTGTGATTGCGGACAGGGTGAACCGGAAGTGGCTTATTGTTGTCAGCCTGCTGGTATGGTCGGGGGTAGTTTTTACCATGGGGTATGCCACCAGCTTCCATCAGCTGTATGCGCTGCGGGCTATCATGGGGGTGAGCGAGGCGTTGTATCTGCCTGCGGGGCTGTCGCTGATAGCGGATTATCACGGCAACAGCACGCGGGGTCTGGCCATCGGTATACATATGACGGGGTTATATCTGGGACAGGCGCTGGGCGGGTTTGGGGGCACGATCGCTGCAGTCCGGAGCTGGCCGTCTACTTTTCATCTTTTTGGGCTGGTGGGGATCGGGTATGCGGGAGTATTGATGTTGTTGCTGCGGGACAAGGGACGGACGGCGACATCGAGACGGGGGGACGGGGGGCTTGGACGGAGCGGGCTACGGGGATTGTTCACTATACCTGCTTTTGGGGTTATACTTTTTTATTTTGCCGTATTGAGTCTGCCCGGGTGGGCTGCCAAGAACTGGCTTCCCACGTTGTATGCCTCGAGTTTGGGGATGGAGATGGCTACTGCCGGTCCGTTAGCCACGGTGACCATTGCTGCCGCCTCCTTTCTCGGGGTCGTTTCCGGCGGGCTGTTGTCGGACCGGTGGATAAAAACGAATGTCAGGGGGCGTGTGTATGCCAGCGCCATTGGGATGGGGCTTACTATTCCATCGCTGTTATTGCTGGGATTTGGTCATTCGCTGGTGACGGTGGTGGGTGCGGGTATTTGTTTTGGATTTGGGTTTGGGATGACCGATGCGAACAATATGCCGATGTTATGTCAGTTCATTGGAGCCCGTCAGCGGGCAACCGCATATGGGCTGATGAATATGGTGGGTGTGTTCTCTGGTGCGCTGGTCACGGAGTGGCTGGGTAAGGCTACGGATGCAGGGCATCTGGGCAGGGATTTCTCGCTGCTGGCCGGGATCGTGCTGGTGGGGCTGGTGCTATTGCTATCTTTTCTTCGACCCAAAAATTACGATTATCAAGATGTCTGACTATACGAGAGATGAGTTGGTTGCGCTGAGAGCGTTCTATGCGCGGCAGCTGCTGGAGGATACGGTTCCCTTCTGGTTTCCCCGCAGCTTTGACCGGGAGCATGGGGGATTTCTGCTGATGCGGGATGCGGATGGGGGGCTGCTGGACGATGACAAGGCGGTGTGGATACAGGGGAGGGCGACGTGGTTGTTAGCGACGCTGTATAATACTGTTGGGGCGGGAGATACCGTTGCCGGGGCGCGGGATACTGTGACCTGTCCGGGAGATGCTGTTGCCGGTGGAGGGGATACTGTTGCTGGTCCGAGGGATGCTGTTGCCGGCCTGTCGGTGTGCGTCGAGAAAAAGCAGGAGTGGCTGGAAGGCGCGAAGCTGGGGTATGATTTTTTGAACAGGCATTGTTTCGATGCGGATGGGCGGATGTTCTTTCATGTGGCGCGGGATGGGCGGCCTATCCGTAAGCGGCGTTATTTTTTTTCCGAGACCTTTTATGTGATTGCGGCTGCGGCTTATGCGAGGGCTGCTGGTGATCCGGAGGCTGCTGGCCGGGCGCGGGAGGTGTTTGGGAGGTGTCTGGACTATGCTTTGAAGCCGGGGTTGTTGCCTGCCAAGTTCACGGGGGTGCGGCCTGTCCGTGGGATTGGCGTACCGATGATCCTGTTGAATACGGCGCAGCAGCTGCGGGATACCATTGTGGATCCTCGTTGTGATGAATGGATCAGCCGGTGGATCGAAGAGATCGAAACTTATTTTGTAAAGGATGATATTGCCTGTGTGATGGAGCAGGTGGCGCCGGATGGCAGCATCATCGATCATATCGACGGGCGGACGCTCAATCCGGGGCATGCGATCGAAGGCGCCTGGTTCATTCTCCATGAGGCCCGTCACCGGAACAATGACCCTGCGCTGATCCGGCTGGGTTGCCGGATGCTGGATTATATGTGGGAGAGGGGATGGGACAAGGAGCATGGGGGCGTCCTTTATTTCAGGGATGTATATGACCGGCCTGTGCAGGAGTACTGGCAGGATATGAAGTTCTGGTGGCCGCATAACGAGACCATTATTGCTACGTTGCTGGCTTACCTTATGACGGGCGAGGAGAAATATGCCCGATGGCACCGGCAGGTGCATGCTTATGCGTACAGTCATTTCCACGATGCGCAGCATGGGGAATGGTTTGGCTATCTGCATCGGGATGGCAGTCTTGCGCAAAGGGCCAAGGGTAATCTTTTCAAGGGGCCGTTCCATCTGCCGAGACAGGAGTGGTATTGTATGCAAATTTTGGATCAATATCTTGCGTCATGACATGGGTAGCTTTACTGGCCGCGCATTTACAGCTGGCCGCGATCTTTACGGACAATATGGTGTTGCAGCGCGGACAGCCTGTGCATGTGTGGGGGCATGGGACGCCCGGGGAACGGGTGCGGGCGGAGATGAGGAACCTCCATGCGAGTGCGATTGTTGGAAGAGATTGTAGCTGGAGCTGCTATTTCCCGGCGCAGGAGGCGGATAGTGTGGGATGCGAGCTGCGCGTGGTATCCGGGGGAGATCGTGTATGTATTAGGAATATCCTTATCGGGGATGTGTGGATTTGCATAGGACAGTCGAATATGGAATTCCCGATGAGCGGCGAAAGGCATTTTTCGGAAGAGAAGGCCGATGCAGGGCAATCGCTCATAAGACTGTACAATCCTACCTATATCGGCAAGAATGTATACGGGCGGTCTTTTACCGACAGTATGCTGCAGCATTTGACGGCTGCCGCCTTTTACCAGGGTGGGTGGAGTGTTTGCGATAGTACGACGGTGCGAACGATGAGCGCCGTGGGTTATTATTTTGGCAAGGCCATTGTTTCCCGTGAGCATATACCTATCGGCCTGATCCATCTTGCCATTGGGGGATGTCCTATCGAGACCTTTATGAGCAGGGATGTGTTGCAGAAATTTCCGAGTAAGCTCGACAGTCCGTGGCTGGAGAACAGCTCTCTTCCTGTCTGGGTGAGGGAGCGGGGTA